>JAFSWA010000034.1 GCA_017444705.1 bacterium | reverse complement strand
TGTTTTTATGAATAACAGAGAAAAAGGTGCTATCGGAGAGCAGCAGGCTCTTGATTATTTGTTGAGTAAAGGATATAAATTTATAGAAAAAAACTGGCATTTTTCAAAAAATGCAGAGATAGATTTAATTATGCAAGATGATGAAACTCTCGTTTTTGTTGAAGTAAAAAAACGTTCTTCCCTAAATTACGGTCATCCTTTTGAGGCGATAACAAAAACTAAGATGCAAAATATAAAACTTGCGGCTCGGGGTTATCTTGCACAAAATGGGGAAAAATTGAATTTTAAAAGTTTTAGAATAGACGGAATTGCGGTTCTTAATGAAAATATTGAACATTTGGAAAATATTTTTTAATCTCAAAATACAAATAGTTTAATGATTATTTTTATGTTAATATCATTTTATAAGGCTCTTTGGAGAAAAAATGATAACGAAATCTTATGCGGAAATAATAGAATGTATAAAACCTGATATGAAAAATTTTGACCGTTCGTTGAGAGAATCTGTAAAAAAATACGGTAATGAATTGACCGGAGATTTAGAATCGTTTCTTTCTCAGGGGTCAAAGCGGCTTAGAATAGCGTTGATTTTTCTTACCACAAGAGCTTTGGATTATGAAGTCTGTGAACGGCAAATGATGCTTGCAAACGGAATAGAACTTATGCACAATGCTTCTTTGCTGCATGATGATGTCGTTGATAATGCAAAAGTCCGTCGTAAAAAGAAAAGTTTTAATGCTGTTTATGATAATACAATTTCTATCATCGGCGGGGATTATCTGTTATCATTAGCTATGGAAAATTTTATGGGGCTTAATGAACCTGAAATTTTAAAGATGTTTTTGAAAACTTTAAAAACTCTTTGTGAGGGAGAAATTCATCAGTATTTTCATAAAAATTCAGTAAGTACGATTGAAGAATATATAGAAAAATCTTACAAAAAAACAGCGGTTCTTTATGAAACGGCGGTTAATTCAGCGGCACTTTTGGCAGATAAAAATGCAGATTTGAAAGAATTTATCAGAAACTATGGAATAGCCTTTCAAATAAAAGATGATTATAATAATATTTATAAGTCAGAAACAAGTACTGATATAGAAGAGGGGATTTTTACCGCCCCTGTTATATATGCGGCTGAGGATTATAAAGATTTAGAAACATACGAAACGCAGAAGATTTTTGAAATTGTAAAAAATAATAAATACGAAAATAAAACAAAAGAGCTTTTGCAAAAATATATAAGTAACGCACTTGGAAATCTTTCGTATTTGAAAGAAAGTAAATATAAAAATGCATTTATAGAATTATGCAGATTTTTAGAGGTCTAAAATGGATATTAAGTCGAAACTAAAAGCATATTTTACAAAAGAAAATATGAAAAAAGAAATGAAAGATGTATATGAAACGATTGTTTTCGTTATTGTGGCACTGATATTAATAAGATTTTTTATTTTTGAACCGAGAGTTATTCCCTCAGCCTCTATGCATCCTACGCTAATTGAGGGTGACAGACTTATAATAGAAAGATATTCAAGATTTTTTACTTCTCCGAAAAGAGGTGATATTATTGTTTTTTACCCTCCGCAGGAATATTTAAAACAAGACCCTTTGAGTATGTTTGAAAGACTTACGGGATTCTTTTGCAAAGATATAGCATATATAAAACGTGTTATAGGGGTTGGCGGAGATAATATAGAAATAAAAAAAGAGACGGACGAAACTTTCGGAGTTTATGTAAACGGTCAAAAAATACAAGAACCGTACATAAAATCTCCTTATGAATATCCTGTTTGTACTGATGATATGAATTGTAAAATAACGTTGAAAAAGGACGAATTTTTTGTTATGGGAGATAACAGAGGGAACTCTTATGACTCTCGATTTTGGGGTGTTGTTGGCAAAAAGCGTATTGTCGGTGTAACAAAACTGCGTTTTTGGCCTCTCAACAGATTACATTATTTTGCCCCTGTTAAATATTAAATTAATCTGAAAAGTTGTCCATACGGCTAATATATTTTTGTGTAAAAAAAGAGTTATAATGCTAATGAAAAAACACTCTCACTAATGAACTTGTCCCGTTGGCGTTATATTTCCCTTCGGGCTTTTCTTATTATTTGAAATATATGAAAAAGTTATTTTATAGTCTTTAAAAAGTAAAAAAAAGTGTTATAATAAAAATGTATGTAAAAAGAAAAATTATGGTAATTAAAATCGGCAGAATGAAAATAAGCTATATTTTTATAAAATGAAGTCCAAAATTAAAGGCAATGAGAGTTTGATTTTGCTTGAAATAAAATGCCGATAATACTATGAAATAAAAAAGAGGTAAATACGAAAAAAAAGATTTTGACTAAAAATACGAATTTTTTCCCTCTTCTCTGTAACGAGAGGGGAAAGTATTTATCTGCGAGTGTACGAACAGTAAGATTGCAGGGTGATAATAAGGCATTTACATTAGCGGAAACTCTAATAACATTAAGTATTTTGGGTATTGTTGCGGCTGTTACCATTCCAACTCTTGTCGGCAGGCAAATTGAAAACCAAAATCGCACAAAGGTTAAAAAAGCAATGACAATGTACGAAAAAGTGATTAACAATATGTTAATAGAAAATGATTTGCAAACAGAGGACTCATTTAAAGCTTGGGCGAAAAAAGATGCAACAACAAACAATTATCAAGAACAGCTCGAATATTTTAAAATAGCCGAGATGTCAACAAAAGAGGGTGCGACAAATTGCAGATTTAAAACAGCTGACCGTATTTGGTGGGATATTTGCGGTATAAATGACAGTAATATTGAAAATCCTATTATAATTCTTGATGAAAAATATAAGGAAGTTGAGCGTTCCGAATTGGAAGCAATGTCAACAAAATATGAAGATGATAACGGAAAAAGACTTTATATCTACGCTCTTGTCGGACGCAGAGATGAAATAACAGGCTCCGTAAGAGTAAATGACAAAGCCTATGAAGATTTAAAAGACGATGAAAATTATCCTGAATACATGGAAAAACTTTATGCCTTCACAGAAAAAAGAGATATGATTAATTATGATGTTATATTTAATGGTAAATATTGTAAAGATAACAAAGACGAGACATGCACATTAGATGAAAGAGTTTATACGAAACTTATTTTAGAAGAAGATTATACATATAACGGTGATGATTGCCGTACCGATTCAAAAACCTGTAATTCTTTAAGAAAAAATTCAAAAGTTGAAAAAGGTACACTTTATACTACAAATATAGGCGGAAATATTTCGTGGTATAATGCCGATGCCGAATGTAAAAAAATAAATGAGAATCTAAAAGTTGCTTCTGTTGCCGAATTACAGAAGATGTATGATGAGGGAAAACTAAAATGCACAGACGGAAGCTTAAATTGTAACTTTTGGGCATCGGAGGAAACTGTTAACGGCTCAACAGGAATAAATTACACAGCACGCCAAAATTATACATATTCTACTGATAAATCATACAGTAGTGATGTAAAACAGGTTATATGCACAGGTAAGTAATATTTAAGTTTGCAATGTGCCTTTTCGTATAGTGAGCCATTATCTTTTGATTTCAAGTTGTAAACGGGGACGGTCGAAGTTTACTGAGGCTTGTAGCCCTACATGCTGAGCCCGCATCCTAAGTAAAATGGAGTAATACACGGAATATAAACCTTTGTTTGCTGAACTCGGTTTATTTGCATCAGTTTACCGTATCTGTTAACCAACCACGTACAGTATAATTATTATCTTGTCTGCTTTGGATTTGCTGTAATGACCGGAATATTTACTTTGTTACAAGCTAACGGCTCGATATTACCGATTATGATTCTGATGTTTATTAATAAATATTCCCTATTTTCTAATTTATTTTTCCTGAAGGTGAATTTCCCATCTGTAAAAATCATTTTCTTTGTCATGAAATTTAACAAGAGCTTTATCCAAAACTGTAAATTCTTGATTGGGTAAATATATAACTTCTTTGTCACCGTATTTTCTTAAGCCTATACTTCTTGCATTTGAGGTTTCTGACTTCGGATGAATTACAAATTTTACATTCATATCAATATTATTATCTCTAAATTCGTTTTCACAATATGAATTACATTTTGAACAACTTTTCAGATTATCAAATTTATATGTATCACCGATATTAAAACTTTTTGCAAAGTCATCGTAATCTTGTATGTACATCCATCTTGAAACAGGACTTTTTCCAAAACCAAAGGAATCATAAGCTTCTTTATCTTTTGAAGAATTATATCTGGGTAAACTGCATAAAACAGCTTTTTTAATTCTTTCGGGAGCACCCATTAAACGATAATCTCCGCTTACATATACATTGATTGCCTTATTGCACAACTCTTCAAACGGTAAATTTTCTTCCGTTCTTGCATAATATTTTAGTTTTTCCATTTCTTCATCATTAAGAACAATTTTTTCTTCTTCAATAACTTCATCAGGACTGTATTGAAGTTTTTCTTTTACTCTTTTGTTTAATTCAGTTCCTGAATGCTTATTTTCAATTTTTATTTTTGTTTCACTCATGATTGTTTTTATATCATTTTCAGAATAAATGAATTTACCTTCATAATATGTTTCTTTTGTTATTCTATTCAAAAATTCTTTCAGAAACTCTCTTTTCACCTGCATTTTCATTTTTGCATTATTTTTAAAACCCATTATCGTAAAAGTATCGCTGTATTCTTTTATTTTTTCATCGGAAATATTTGCAAATTTATCAAAAGCTTTTCTTATAGCAGGCTGTGTATTTATATTATATTTTTTTATAATTTCAAATAGTTTTGCAGAAAATTCGTCTAAATTATGATTACGTTGAATTTCATTTTCTTTTTGATAATTATCATTTTCCCAATAACCACCATTAACAGTAAACTGCATTATAAAACTGTCATTAATTTCATCTTGTATGGTTTTTAATTGAGGCCCGTAAACTGGGTTTATTATTGTATTATTATAAATTCCTTTAAATGCAACAGAACCTGAGTTTTTTCTCTGTGAACAATTATCTTGAGAAATTTTTGATTCAGCGGTATTAATACTATTTTGAGGCTTGGCTGTTCTTGTTACAGGTTTATCGTAATAATTACAGTTTATTAAGTTTACAAACACACATAACTCCTTTATTTATATAATCTACACAACACATAAAATAAAACAAGTCGCATTATAAAATTGCTTTTTAGGAAGAAGTTAATGCAATATATTGTAATATATTATCAAAGAGGATTTCAAATTACTACAATTTTTTACTTTCAAAGTAAAGACATAGAATAATCGGAACAAACGGCATAGTAAAAAGTGCAATATATATTATAATTGGTTTATTTGTCATATTAAGCAAATCATATCCATACTGAGCAGAAATACAAAACAAATTTAAATATGCAAAAAAAGTAAAACATGCAAATAGAATAAAAAAGCTTATGAATTTTCCCTTTCGCTGTGGTATTCTAATGTACCATCTTATCAAAAGAGGTATAAAAATTGCTACTATTATTCCAAATCCTATATAACTTATAATCATAAATTTTTAATTTATAATTTTTCAAATTTTAAACAATATCCTAAAATATCTGCAATGATTTTTGCTTCTTTATAATGCAAATTTTCACGATACAATTTCTGCGAAAGCATAGGACTTGAATAATTCTTTCCTATTCTTACAGACATTTCTTTTGCTAAATCTTTTAGTGTCCAGCCTGACTGAACCAATAATGTTTTAATATCTTCTTTAACGCCCATACTATATATATTGACAGAATATTAACAATTTGTTAATATATAGTCATAATGTTAATTTATTAAATATATGATTATATGAATTTAATATTTATTAATAATTTTAAAATAAAAGGTACTATAATGTCTGAAAATAATAATTTAAAAAATTTATGTGACAATACATATACAAATTTATCGAAAACTATTGAATTAATTGAAGCTCTTGATGAAATTCTTGATGGCGAACGAAAATCTTATGTACTGTTAATGTACATAAAAGAAAATATTAAAACATCTTTAAAAAATATCGAAATTTGCAAAAATATAATATCTTATGAATAATATAAAATATTTACTAATACAAAATTTCCTGTGCGATTAAGTTACCCATTTGCTGAGTGCCAACGAGAACACAACCGTCAGTATAAATATCCTGAGTTCTGTAACCTGATTTCAAAACGGACTTAACTGCGTTTTGAATTAATTGATAAGCCTCGTCATTGTTGAAACTGTATTTCATCATCATTGCGGCGGAAAGAATCGTTGCAATAGGATTTACTACATCTTTTCCTCTCAATGACGGTGCGGAACCATGGATAGGTTCATACATTCCTATGCTGCCGTCAGACAGACTTGCACTCGGCAACAACCCTAATGACCCCGGGAGCATTGAGGCTTCGTCGGTTAATATATCGCCAAAGATATTGCCCGTAACAATTGTGTCAAACTGTTTCGGTTCTCTTATTAATTGCATTGCCGCATTATCAACGTACATGTGAGAAAGTTCAACTTCGGGATATTCTTTTGCTACCTCTAAAACTATTTCTCTCCACAATCTTGAACAATCCAAAACATTTGCTTTGTCAACCGAACATAATTTTTTATTACGTTTCATAGCGGTTTTAAAACCGACATGAGCAATTCGTCTTACTTCATCTTCGTTATAAATCATATTATTAAAGCCTGTACGTTTGCCGTCAATTACCTCAACCCCTTTTGGCTGACCGAAATAGACATCACCCGTTAATTCTCTGATAACCATAATATCAACACCGCTTACAATTTCGGGTTTTAGTGGTGAAGATGAAACAAGTTCATCATAAACTATTGCAGGTCTTAAATTAGCGAACAATCCCAATTCTTTTCTTATCCCCAAAAGTGCTTTTTCGGGTCTGACTTCGGGAGGGAGTTCGTCATATTTCCAATCGCCGACCGCACCTAAAAATACCGCATCGGAATTTTTTGCCGTCAGAATTGTTGTATCAGGCAGCGGTACTTTATATTGGTCATAAGCACAACCGCCTATGAGAGCGTATTCATATTCAAATTCCATATCGAATTTTTTACCTATTGCATCAAGAACTTTTACTCCCTCAGCAATAACTTCGGGACCTATTCCGTCACCACCCAAAACTGCTATATTATATTGTGTTGTCATTATTTTACTCCTAACTTTGTTCTTGTATGATTAACCAATCCGCCATCCTGAATTAATTGTTGAATTTCAACAGAAAATTTAGCACATTGATATTCTTTATTTTTAGTCAAATTTTTAATAATACCATTACCCAAATCACATTCAATTACATCACCCTTGTCACATTCATCAGGCATAGTCGGATGTTCCATAATCGGCAAACCGATATTAATTGCATTACGATAGAAAATACGGGCAAAAGTTTTTGCAATTACAACGGTGATACCACTTGCTTTAATTGAAATCGGAGCATGCTCTCTTGATGAACCGCAGCCAAAATTTTCGCCGGCAACTATAATGTCACCGGGTTTAACATTTAAGGCAAAAGCTGAGTCGATATCTTCCATGCAATGCTTCGCCAATTCGCTCTCGTCACTTGTGTTTAGATACCTTGCCGGAATGATAACATCAGTATCAACATCATCTTTATATTTCCATGAATTTCCTTTAAAAGTATTTATCATTTTTAAATTCCTCATTTGATTTTTTTTTATGTCTGTATTATATAATAAAGTAGGACAATTATAAATAGTTTTTTAAATATTATTTTAAAAGAAGGAGAAAAAACATGGCAGAAACAAAAACATCAACAGCGACATGCATGATTGATTCAATCGGAACAACAGCAGGTGACATTTGGGGTTATTTAGCAGACAACGGTGAAGTGACTTTGGCAAAAATGAAAAAAGATTTAAAAATTAAAGATTCTTCAGCAGAATATGCTATAGGTTGGTTAGCAAGAGAAAATAAAGTATGGGTTGAAAAAAGAGGTGCTCATACAAAATTAGGTTTAAAGTAAATATCAGATTTAAATAAAAAGGGGACGGCAAATAGTCATCCCCTTTTTTATTTTGGTATGTAAAAACGATAAACGATATCATATTATTGTGAGCGTGAGCGACGTAATGCAAAAAGATCCTGAAACAAGTTCAGGATGACATTTTTTGGATTGCGTCGCTATCGCTCGCAATTGTACATGTTACCCGTTTGGAACGTAAAAATTTGTTAAAATTTTATTATTTACCTCTTGAAAAATTCTGAAAATCGTAAATAATATGAGTAGAATTGTCAACGATGTATAGAAAATCTCGAGGCTATACCCGATGGGTCATTTATGGCACATTAGATGACGGGAAAGCGAGTCCGTCCTTTGACAGTTCTAAAATTAGAATAGCCTTTGAGGACTGGAAAATCCTACCAGCGGAGGCCGCTACATTGTATGCCCGGGATGAGAAGAGTTATAGGTTTCTCCAAAGGTTATTCTAATTTTTTATACCTTATAGATTCTTAATGTGTTTTAACAAAAATTTTTATTTTTATTCACAATTTTTATAACCTAAATTTTCGCAGGTTTTATTGTAACATACAGGCTCGGAATGTATTGAAATAGAGCTGTAAGGATATATTTTGCGAATTTGCTTTTCAACTTCATCACATATTTTGTGACATTCACAAATAGATGTATTTCTCGGGAATTGCAAAACTAAATCAATATCTGTTGACGGTCCAACTTGACGTGCTTTTATTCCGTTTTCTTTTAGGGTAATTTTATTTTTAAAACCATTTAAAATCTCTTTTATTTTTTCTAAATCTTTTTCGGACAAAGAATGGTCCAAAAGATTTTGGCAGGCTTTTTTTGATAAGTTAAGTCCTGTTTTATAAATAAAGCCTGCAACCAAAATCGCAATAATAGGGTCAAGAACCGAATATCCGGTTACTTTAATCAAAATTAACCCGAAGAAAACTCCAAGTGATGAATAAATATCCGTTCTTAAATGTTCGGCATCTGCATATAATGAAATAGAGTTAGATTCCTTTGCAGTTTTAAAAAGAAGTGTACTGACAATAAAATTCATCAAGACAGCAAGAAACATCACCGCTATACCGATATTACTTTCTGTTTCCATTGTATGCCCGAAAATTATTTTTTTTGACGCTTCAAAAATTATATAAAATGAAGCAAAAATTATTAAAAGCCCTTCTATAAAACCTGACATATCTTCATATTTTCCATGCCCGTAGGGATGGTCATCATCTGCGGGTTGCGAAGATTTTAGTACCGAAAAAAATGTTAAACAGGACGCAAAAAGGTCGCTTAATGAATGAATAGCCTCTGATATAATACTCAGACTGCCTGAAACAACACCCGCAATTATTTTTAATATTGTGAGAGTTACATTTGAAAATATTGATAACGCAGCTGTAAGTTTTTTCTTTTTGTTAATATCCATACTAATATAATATATTTTTATTATGAAAAAGTGGATAATATTAAGAAAATGTAACTTATATTTTTGTTAAAATTTGTAACATTATTTCATTTTTTTGAAATTTCTCCGAGTAAAAATTTTTATTT
This sequence comes from bacterium, assembly GCA_017444705.1. GTDB lineage: Bacteria > Cyanobacteriota > Vampirovibrionia > Gastranaerophilales > Gastranaerophilaceae > RGIG3525. Next base: position 6,748 of record JAFSWA010000034.1, on the reverse strand, counting down.
CAATATGTAAGACTTAAAAGGAATTAGGAGGAATTTTATGTCAGGAGGAAATAATGTTGGATTTTTGGATTGGGCTGCGTCATACGCAAGAGATGTTTACAATTTCTACGGAAATTGTTTCAGAGAAGCAAATCAAACATTTTATAACAGTGATGTCGGAGCTATGCTGAGAGGCGACTTTAAACGGGCATGGGAAATAAACAGAGACTGTTATGTAAGACCATTGTCACAAGGCAAGGTTAAAGAAGCTGCAAAAATTTATGGGCAGGTAATGTTGCATTAGGAAAAGCCTGTTATTTCGATGTTGTAAAAGACCCGATAAAACATGATTTTCATGAATTAGAAAAAGCAGTAGATGACGGAACACCGAAATTAACGGCAGGTGAAAAAGCCGTAGGTTTCGTAAGAAATGCTTCCGAGCGATTAATGCTCGATGAACTTACAACTCCTTTCGGATTAACATTTTTGTACGGAGCTTCCGCAGCATCTTCAGCTGCAGGGGCAGCAGCAAAAGAAGGGATTAAATCAGGTGCTGCAAGCCTAATGGCAAAAGGTTACGTTACAGCGGCAAAGGCTGTATCAGCGGCTCCCGCCGCAGCTTCAGCCGGAATGATGGTTGGCGGAGGTGCTGTTGCGGCATACGGAGCAGGACAAGTTATTACTGCTGAAAATGAAGAAGAACTTAAAAAAGGAACCGGAAAAGTTGTTGGCGGCTTAGGTGTTGCGGCTGTTGGTGCTGCAATAGCTCCGGGAGCTGTTGATATAGCAAAAGCCGGCGGTATCCCGGTAAAAGAAGGTGCAAGTGCAGTATCACAGGTGTTTTCAATACCGGTAAAAGCTGCAACGACTGCAAATTCTGAGATACAGGCAAATGCACTTACTCAGGCAACCGGTATTATTCAACCGGGTTCTACCGTATTAAAAGAGGGGTTGTATGAAGCACAAGCACAATCTCCTGCAAGACAAGCTTATAAATTTGACCCGTCAGGTACTCCGGAACAGGTATTGGCAAAAAATCCGCATGTACAATATGATGCAACAACGGGAAAATACTACGTGAAAGCTTCTTGGGGTGAAAATGTCTATATTGACAATCCCGATAACTATATGATAGTTACCTACGGAGAAGGTGATTATAATGCAGTTGAAGGATTGGAGTTTGCAAGAACTTATGTAGAACCGGGTGCATATAATGCTACGGGTGCAAAGAATTTTATAGACCCATCAACCTTAAAACCCGGTGAAGTAGTTCAGGCAACAAAAGCAACTCCCGCAAGATTTAAGTTTATGCCTGAAGGTACAAAATATATGTCGCAAGAAGGTGTTGCAACTCTTCAAAAAGACAGCGTTTTAATGGTAGATACAAAAGGCAGACCATATCAAAATACAATAAAATTTTTGGTAGAAAATAATACAGGTTTTACCCCGGAAGCAAGAGCTGCTTTAGTACCTTCACTTCAAAATGCTGATGCGGAAACCGTTGCTTTAGCTATTAAAAAAGGTATAATTAGTGAAGCGGAATATGTATTAACCCCTGAGAATTACCTTAAATTTATGTCATCTGTAGATATTGGAAGATTATCTCCGGCAGAAAATGCCAGATTAGAATTAATTGCAAAGGAAAGATTATCTATTGATACTCTGTTAGATGATAAATCTGCGGCAGTATTAGGCAGACAAAACCATGTTCCTGCAAATTTTACAGGTGTTAATTTCCGTTCATATTATTATGGAGAATATGACCATAATGAGTATTATTTAAACGGAAGATTTATAAAAAGTCATGCAAATATTCATGGTGAAGAAACAACAAGATATCCCGGTCTTAGAGAAGAAATAAAAGGTTGGGAATAACAAAAACCGTGATAAATCAGCGATAAAAAGACGGATTTTTCATCCGTCTTTTTAGTTTATTTACATCTTGAAAATACTTCAATATCAAGTTTTGAAAGTTCTTTTGAAGGTGAAAAATAAGCACAGGCACCTACCATTGCCGCATTATCCGTGCAATATCTCATTTCCGGTGCAAAAACTTTATAACCTTGTTCTTTTAATTCAAAAAATTTGCGTCTTATTTCAGAATTTGCGGCAACTCCGCCCGCAAGAACAATTTGATTAATATTATACTCTTTTGAAGCCTTATAAACTTTATCAAAAAGTGTTTTTGTAATACATTCCTGAAAACTTGCGGCAACATCTTCTTTCGGAATTTCACCCAATTCTTTTTCAAGTTTTTTGGTTAAATTTAATACAGCCGTTTTAAGTCCGGAAAAGCTGAAATTATACCCGTCAACCTTTGCTATGGGTAATTTGTAGGCATTTTTATTTCCGTTTGGTGCGATTTTATCCAAAAATACTCCGCCGGGATACGGCAAACCCAATAACCGTGCAACTTTATCGTATGCTTCACCCGTTGCATCATCAACCGTTTCCCCAATAATTTCAACATCATTATAATCTCTTACAATTATAATCTGCGTATGTCCTCCGCTCACCAAAAGCGACATAAAAGGCGGTGTCAAATCGGTGTTAATGTAATTTGCACAAATGTGTGCAGATAAATGATTAATACCGATAAACGGTTTATCATAAGTTATTGCAAGGGTTTTTGCGGCATTAAGTCCGACTAAAAGAGAGCCGACAAGTCCCGGGCCGACAGTCGACGCAAAAGCTGTAACATCATTCGGAGTAATTTTTGCCTGTTCAAAGCCCTCTTTAATCACAAGGTTAATCGCTTCAAGGTGTTCTCTTGCGGCGACTTCCGGAACAACTCCGCCAAATTCCTGATGAGTTTTTATCTGCGAAGCAACAACATTTGCCAAAACTTCTCTGCCGTTTTTAACAATGGCACAAGCAGTTTCATCACAACTCGATTCTATCGCCATTATAATATTATCGCATCTGCTTCCATATCCGACTTCAATTGTTTTATCCGAAATTGGTGTTTTCAATTCTATGCTCATAGTGCTATAATAAAATAAAAAGGAAAAGGAAACAACTATGGAAAATTTGATTTTATTACTATGTACATTGGTTCAAATCCCGTCACCATCTTTAAAAGAAGCCCCTGTTGCTGATAAGATTATAGAGGTTTTGGCAGACAGCGGGATTGAAGCTCATAAAGACTCTTACGGCAATGTTATCGGTACTCTTGAAGCGAATGTTAATGGTAAAAAGACAATTTTGTTATCTTCGCACATGGATGTTGTCGGAGATGATTCTCCCATCCATATTGTGGAAAAAGACGGATATCTGATGACGGATAAAACAAGAACTCTCGGAGCGGATGACAAAGCGGGTGTTGCGGCGGCAATTACTTTTGTTAAAGAGTTGAAAGAAAATAATATTCCACACGGAAAAATAGAACTTGTTTTTACCCGTGATGAAGAAAACGGTTTGACCGGAGCTAATAACCTCGATTTTTCTCAATTTGAATCAGAATACGTTGTTGTTATTGATGCTGATAAAACAGGTGATATTTTAACAAGCGGAGCAAGTTTTGTAAAATTGAATTTAGCAGTTAATGCTTTTAAAGGCGGACATTCTGGCAATGACATTGATGATAAAACAAGGCTGAATGCTGTCAAATTAATTGCGGAACTTATGAATGAAATTCCTCAGGGTGTTTATTATAAAAATGAAACAGGAGTAATAACTTCAATTAACGCAGGTGCTATCTTAGGCGGCGGGGTTGAAAATTCAATAAAAGATTTTCATACGGAAAAAGAAATTGTCGAAAACGCAATGACAAATTTAATTAACACTGATGCTTATGCTATATATTCTCTCAGAAGTGCCGACAGAAAAAAAGAAGAAGAACTTATTTCAAAAGTCCGAAATATTGTTGATAAGTTTAACAGAAAATATGACGGACTTGCAAAAGCGGATTTAAAGGTTGAATATCACATGCAGGCATTTGAAAAAACTGATGACGAAACCTTAATAAAAGCTGCAAGAAAAGCGGGGAAACAAATCGGGTTGAAAATTAACGAAGGTTCTTTCCATGCAGGTGCGGAAACACATATTTATGCAAACAAACAGAATAAATACGGTAAAAAATTTAAACCTGTCTTATTAGGTGTTGCTGACATTGACGGAATGCACTCAAAAAATGAACAGATAAATATTGAAAGCTACAAAAAAGGCTACGAATTTTTAAAAACACTTTATTTGGATTTTGTTGAATAGCCCAAAATACTTTTGCGAAGTTTTCTGATACGTTCGGAACGTTGAGCGGATAATAATGAACGCAGTTTCATAATAGCCTGTGCGTGAAGTTGGCAAACCCTTGATTCCGAAATATTAATAGCTTCTCCAATATCTTTGAGGGTCATGTTTTCGTGGTAGTAAAGAATCATTATCGCACGTTCACGTTCAGGTAAGCGTGAAAGTGCTGTTTGTAGTTCCTGCCTTGTTTCTTTTTCAACAAATTCTTCCTGAGGATTAAGTTTCTTTTCGTCTTGTATTGTATCTATAATTTCGTTTGAATCTTCTTGTTGCCCCCGTTTCTCATAAATAGAAATTACGGTTGTATCATCCGATAGTACCGCTTCAATTTTTTCTTTCTCTATTCCGAGAACTTCCCCTATTTCAGAAAAAGTCGGATTTCTGCCAAGACTTTGCTTTAACTGTTCTGCTGTATCTTTTATCTCTTTTATTTTCTTTCTTTGTGTACGAGGAAGCCAATTTTGTGAACGAATCTTGTCTAAAATATTCCCTCTGATTCTTATTAATGCGTATGATTCAAATTTTGTACCCTTATCAGGAGTGTATTTTTCAATAGAATCAATTAACCCTTCAACACCATAACTCGCAATATCTTCAATAGAAAATGACGGCGGAAGCTGAATTTTAATACGACCGATAACATAACGGGTAAGATAAATATACTGTACAATCAAAGCGTCACGCAGTTTTTTGTTATCGTGGTCAGCAAAATAATCCATCCAAAGTTTTTCAAGTTCTTCGTCGGAAATTCTTTTAATATTATTATAATTTGAACTTTCCTCGCTCACAGCTTCCCCAAATTCTTATCCGTTCTAATTAATTGTATATTTTTTTTAAAAATGTGAAATCATTTGTTTGGATGAAAAAATATGTCCGTTATATTTTATATAATATATAAAAATCACTTTTAATATTATAAATATTGCTTAATTTTAATAGTTTTTCTTAATTATAAAAATTAAAATTGCTATCTAACTCATTTTCAATTAATTTTGCAAAATCTGAAAATTTTAATTCAAATGCGTTTGCAATTTTCCATAGTGTCGATATTTTTGTATCCGTTTTACCATTTTCAAGCCTTGATAGAAGCCCGTTTCCTATGTCATATTCAAACGAAAATTTGTTTATACCTTTATTAAGAGTTTTTCTTTTTTCGAAAACAACTTTTCCTATTGCTTTAAGAAGAATTTTCTTCTTTTTTTCCATTATTTCAAAATCATTATCTTTGTTTTCCATAAGATTAATTTACAATATTATTGACTACAAGGTATTGACTATAATCAATACATGTGTTATAATATTTATGTTTATAAATTTTTAGAAAGGATATAAGTATGAAAAAAGAAAAAATAAAAAACGGATTTACCTTGGCAGAAACCTTGATAACTCTGTCTATTTTGGGTATTGTTGCGGCAATTACAATTCCCTCACTTGTCGGCAGACAGATTGAAAATCAAAACAGAACAAAGCTCAAAAAAGCTATGGCAACTTATGAAAAAGTCATAAACAATATACTTATTGAAAATGACTTACAAACAGAAGATAGTTTTAAAGCTTGGGCTAAAAATGATGCAACAACAAATAATTATCAGGAGCAAGTCGGGTATTTTAAAGTCGCAGAAATGTCAACTCTACCCGGTTCTGAAAAATGCAGATTCAAAACAGGAGAGCGTATCTGGTGGGATATCTGCGGAGTTAACGACAGTAATATTGAAAACGCAATAGTTATACTTGATGAAAAGTATAAAGACACTCCAAGAACGGGTGAAAACGGATTAGAGGCACTTGCAAAAGTAGAAAAAGTTGACGGCAAAAAGGTTTATGTTTATGCCCTTGTCGGACACCGTGACGAGACAACAGGTTCAGTGAGAATTAACGATAAAGCGTATGAAACAACTTCTCCGAATAAAGAATACTTGGAAAAAGATTATGCATTTTTAGAAAAACGAGAGATGGCTGTCGCTGACGCAGGCGGTGGAACAACTGAAAGATGTACACTAAAAGAAGGTAGTGAAACAGACTATTCATGTACCGGAAGTGAATTGACATGGAAAAAACAAACAATAGAAGATGCGTCTGTTACAAACACTTACTTTTGTAACTGGGACCCTGAAAAAGGAACATGTGACGCATTACCCAATAACACATCAACAGCCTCAGAGGGTGATTTATTTGTATCAGAAAAGCTTACATTAACAGCAGCAGATGCAAAATCAACAGAAAACTGTGCTACATCAAGAGATAAAAGCTATTGTGAAGAATACGGTGATTATTGGAACTTAGCAAGAAGAAAGTGTGAAGCAGAAGGCGGCAGATTACCGACCTCAGCAGAGTTACAAGCAATGTATAACGCAGATCAACCGGATGAGGAATCATATTATTGGGCTGCTGAGGCTAACTCCTATCACGCTTACGACTCGTACATCTTCGATACTGACAACGGCGATGTGGACGGCTACGGCATCGTCGACCTCATCAACGATAAGGTTGTTTGCGTAGGTAATTAGGGGATAGCAGGTGG
>JAFSWA010000033.1 GCA_017444705.1 bacterium | reverse complement strand
TAGAAGAACTTTATATGAAAAATTTAGATTAAAAAAATAATTAAATCAATTAATTAACTTGAAAAAATTTAATATCAGTGGTATGTTATGGTATGCCATAACATATAAAAGAAAATTAAAGGAGATTATTATGACAAAATATCAAAATATAGCAGAGACTATCGGGAATACACCACTTGTAAAAATAAACAAGTTAACGAAAAACAGTAACTTGTATGCAAAAGTCGAGTTTTTTAATCCTGCCGGTTCGGTTAAAGACAGGGTTGCACTCGCAATGATTGAGGCTGCCGAGAAAAACGGGTTTGTAAAGCAAGGAACAACGGTAATTGAGCCTACAAGCGGGAATACAGGTATAGGTTTGGCACTCATTTGTGCAATAAAAGGTTACAAATTAATTTTAACAATGCCTGAAACAATGAGTGTAGAAAGAAGAAAATTATTAAAGGCTTACGGGGCTGAACTCGTATTGACGGATGGGGCAAAGGGTATGAACGGAGCAATAATAAAAGCCGAAGAATTACACAAGCAGATTGAAAATTCTTTTATTCCCCAGCAGTTTAAAAATCCTGCTAATCCTCAAAAACATTACGAAACAACGGCAAGAGAAATTTGGAATGATTTGGATGGAAAAATTGATGCTTTTGTCGCAGGTGTTGGGACAGGCGGTACAATATCGGGTGTCGGCAGATACCTGAAAGAACAAAATTCAAATGTACAAATTATTGCTGTTGAACCAAAAGATAGTCCTGTATTGTCCGGAGGTCAAGCAGGTCCGCACAAAATTCAAGGAATTGGAGCCGGCTTTGTTCCCGCAACTTTTGACAGAAATTATGTTGATGAAATTGTAACTGTTTCGACGGAAGATGCCGTTATTACGGCAAGAACCGCTCCGAAAGAAGAGGGCTTGTTAATTGGTATTTCTTCGGGTGCAAGTTTATTTGTGGCAATAAAATATGCTGATGCAAACCCTGATAAGACTGTTGTTGTTCTTTTACCCGATACGGGAGAAAGATATCTTTCGAGCGGATTATTTGATTAACAACATTTTTTATGATATTATTTGTGAACACAGATTATGTGATACAAATAAAAAAGGAGAAAAATTATGGCAAAATGGGTATGTAGTGTTTGCGGTTATGTTCATGAGGGCGATACCCCTCCGGAAAATTGTCCGGTTTGTGGTGTTTCGGCTGAAAAATTTGTAAAAAAAGATGAAACAGCAGCAACAGGCTGGGCAACTGAACATAAAATCGGAGAAGGACAAGGTGTTGATGCAGAGGTTCTTCAAGGATTGAAAGACCACTTTGCGGGAGAATGCAGTGAAGTCGGTATGTATCTTGCAATGAGCAGGCAAGCTGACAGAGAAGGCTATCCCGAAATTGCCGAGGCATATAAGAGAATCGCTTTTGAAGAAGCTGAGCATGCTGCAAAATTCGCTGAATTGTTAGGTGAAGTTGTTACAAATTCAACAAAGAAAAATCTTGAATTAAGAGTCGGAGCTGAAAAAGGTGCTTGTGAAGCTAAATATGGAATTGCAAAAAAAGCAAAACAATGTAACCTTGATGCAATTCATGATACAGTTCATGAAATGGCAAAAGACGAGGCTCGCCACGGACAAGCTTTTGAAGGACTTTTAAAAAGATATTTCTAAAAAAAATTATATTTACAAACAAATTAAAATTAAAAGGTGCGGATAATACCGCACCCTTTTTTTACAAACTATATTAAGGGATGACTTAATGCAGGACAAGTTCGTTATTTAAAGAATCTTTAACGTTAATAACTCTTTGGTTAGAACTTCCAACCCATTCAAGATTATTGTCTTTCAACTCTTCAATAAATTCACCCTCCGCAATAACATCAATATCGGATATTCCGTCCAAATCTTTTATTTCTTCCCATTTATATCCGGTATAAAGCCATAGTGTTTTTTGAGGAAGT
>JAFSWA010000032.1 GCA_017444705.1 bacterium | reverse complement strand
TTAAAGAAGGATAATTAAAATGGCAGTACCAAAGAAAAGAACAGGAAAATCAGCACAAGCAAAAAGACGTGCAAATTGGAAAGCAACAAAACCCGAAGTCGTAACTTGCCCGAATTGCGGTGAGTTTGCTTTGGCTCATACCGTATGTACAGCATGCGGCTACTATAAAGGTAAACCGGTAAGTATAAAAGATGCACCGACAGTTGAAGAGGTTATTGAAGAAAAGAAACCTGCTAAAAAATCAACAAAAAAAGCTGCAAAAACAGAGGAAAAGGCAGTTGAAGATGTAAAAGCTGTTGAAGAAGTAAAAGAAGAAAAAGCAGAAAAATCCGCAAAAGAAACAAAAGAAGAAGTTGCACAAGAAAAGAAACCTGCTAAAAAATCAACAAAAAAAGCTACAAAATCAGAAGAAAAAGCTGAATAAGAGCGGCTAAGATTAGGGATATTGAGGAGTAGAGAATGGCAATAAGAATAGCAATAGATGCTATGGGTGGCGATTATGCACCGAGAGAAATTGTGGAAGGTGCTGTTTGGGCAGCTTGGGACTATGGTGTTGCTGTTGAGTTGGTCGGGAAACAAGATGCAATTGAACAGGAACTCCGCAGAATTGAAAAAGAAGGTGTTCGTGACAGACGTAACCTTTTCTTTTTGCCAAGTAAAATAAAAGTGGATTTATCAAAACTTGATATAAAGATTACACATGCTCCGGAAGTTATTGAGATGGGTGAAGCCCCAGGACAAGCTATAAGAAAGAAAAAAAATTCTTCTATTGTTTTAGCTGTTGCGGCAGTTGCACAAGGAAGTTCTCAGGCAGTGGTTGCCGCTGGCTCAACAGGTGCGGCTATGGCATCAAGTTTATTCGGATTAGGCAGATTACCCGGAATTGAACGTCCGGCTATTTGCTGTACTTTGCCGAGTATGAAAAAACCTTTTATATTGATTGATGCGGGTGCAAATTCAAACGCATCGCCTGAAATGCTTTGCCAGTTTGCTATGATGGGGCAAACCTTTTCAAAGAATGTTTTAGGTAATCCGAATCCGAGAGTCGGTATTATAAATATCGGTGAAGAAGCCGGTAAAGGTAATGAACTTGCACAGACAGCTTATACTATGCTTGAAGCAAATGAAAAAATTAATTTTATAGGGAATGTTGAAGGAAAAGAACTTTTCCATGGGGACTGTGATGTTATCGTCAGTGACGGTTTTGTCGGTAATGTTACTTTGAAAGTTATTGAGGGCTGTTCTTCAATGCTTATCAGAATGATTAAAGAAGAGTTCAAAAAAGATATTATTTCAATATTAGTCGGTATTTTTGCAAAACTTATATTGAAAAGATTAAACAAGCGTATCAACTATGAAGAATACGGCGGAGCTATTCTTTTGGGTGTAAAAGGCATTACTGTTATTGCTCACGGAAGAAGTAAAGCTTATGCGGTAAAAAATGCTGTAAGAGTTGCAAAAGAAGCTATTGAAACAAAAGTAAACGAAAAAATTGCAGAGCTGTATGAATAGCCCGTTTTCCCATAAACTTGGCAAAAGGAGAATTTATGACTGAAAAATTTGCTTATGTATTTCCCGGTCAGGGTGCTCAATATCAGGGCATGGGTAAAGATTTTTTTGAAAATTATGAAGAAGCAAAAAAGGTTTTTCAAACTGCTGATAAAATTTTGAATAAAAATATTTCCGAAATTTGTTTTAACGGTAATGAACAGGAATTGAAAATGACTGTAAATACGCAGCCTTGTATTGTTGCGGTTGAAATTGCAATTTTAGAAGTTTTGAAAAAAGAGCTTAATATTGAGCCTTTTGCTGTTGCAGGACACAGTTTGGGTGAATATTCCGCAATGTATGCAGCCGGAGTTTTGAATTTGGAAGATACTTTTTTGGCTATTCAAAAGAGAGCAAATTCAATGAGTAGTGTTCATGACGGTAAAATGGCTGCAGTTATTTCTGACGATATAGAATTAATAAATAAATGCTTAAACGATGCAAAAAGTTTAGGTATAATTTCAATAGCTAATTATAATTCTCCAAAACAGGTTGTAATAACAGGGGAAAATCGGGCAGTTGATGAAGCTATGGAATTGCTGAGTGCAAACGGGATTAAAAAGATTATTCCGCTTGCTGTTTCGGGAGCATTCCATTCTGAGCTTATGAAAATCTCAGCAGAAGATTTTAGTTCTATTTTGGATAAAATTAAAATTAATAATTCTAAAATACCTGTCTATACAAATGTTGACGGAAAGCCCGAGATTTTGGCAGAAAATTTTAGGGAAAAAATGCCAAAACAGATTTATTCTTCTGTATATTGGACACAAACTATTCAAAATATGGTTAATGACGGAGTTACAACATTTGTAGAGATAGGTCCGGGACGGGTTCTGTCAGGATTAATAAGAAAAACCGTTCCTGACGCAAGAGTTTTTAATTTATCGGATATGAGTACATTAAAAAGTACAATAGAAGAAATTAAGGTTAAAGAAATTATATAAGGAGAAATTTTATGAGTAAAGTAGCATTGATTACAGGAGGTTCAAGAGGAATCGGTAAAGGTTGTGCATTAGAGCTTGCAAAAGCGGGAATGGATGTCGCAATTACTTATGTGGGAAATGATGAAGCTGCAAATCAGACGGTCAAAGAAATAAAAGAACTGGGAGTAAAAGCAAAAGCTTATAAATTTGATATTTCTGATAAAACAGCTTGTGCCGAAGCAGTTGAAAAAATTCACGCAGATTTTGAGAGAATTGATGTGCTTGTGAATAACGCAGGAATTACTCGTGACGGGCTTTTTATCAGAATGAATGATGAAAATTGGGAAGCTGTCATAAATACCAACCTAAATTCGGCATTTTATATGACTCAGCCGATTTCAAAAATTATGATGAAACAAAGAGAGGGTTGTATTATAAATATGTCTTCAATTGTAGGAGTCAGAGGAAATTTGGGTCAAGCAAATTATTCTGCCGCAAAAGCGGGATTAATCGGCTTGACGAAATCTTTGGCAAAGGAATTGGGTTCAAGAAATATCAGAGTCAATGCGATAGCTCCGGGATTTGTAAAAACGGATATGACAAAAGGTCTTGCAGTTGAAAAGATTATAGATATAATTCCGTTGAAAAGATTGGGCGAGCCTGATGATATAGCAAAAACCGTAAAATTTTTAGCCTGTGATGCAACATATATAACAGGTCAGGTAATAGGTGTTGACGGTGGTTTGTCCTTTTAATTATTTGTCATATAATTCATTTATTGCATTTTTGCAATAATATTCAGACCGTTAAATACCGCTTTGACGTTTGCATTAGAGGTGCTTTCGTCTTTTCCTCTTGCGATAATTGCTTTTTCATTTGGTAATACAAATTTAATGACTGTCATAGCGGTTGCCCCTGCACCTAAAATATCTTCATCAAGTGCAATTTGTTGGTAATGTGCAAGTTTGTATTCAAAACCTGCTTGTTTTAATGCACTTAAACAGCAGTCCAAAGGACCGTTACCGATGCCTTGTACTTCATAATATTGTTCATTATGGTTAAATTTAAGATTATATTTATCATCAGAAATTTTATCAAACGCAATGAGTTTGAATGGCCCTTTAACATTAAAGACTTCTTTAAAGTAAATATCAATGATATTTCTTGTCGGGAGTTCGCCGGCTTTTTCCGCAGCTTCTTTAATAGTAGGTGTAATTCTGACGGCTTCTTGAAGTGTAATCGGGTAGCCTGCATGCGATATAATTTCAAAGACGGCTGTTTTTCCTGATTGTGATGTAAATTCAAGTTTTTCCGCATCATCTTTTCTTCCGATAAGTGACGGATGAATCGGTCTATATGCACCTTTTTCCATATCTTTTGTTTTTATTGCTCCGTCTTGATGGATTCCGCTTCTGTGAGCCAAAGCATCAGGACCAATTAAAGGTGCTTTTTCATAAATCGGGATTTTTGACATTTCGGAAACAGTTAATGCCGTTTCATAAATTTTCCCAAGATTTAAAGGAACATCGACCCCTGAGTTATGCAGTGCAACTGCTACTTCAAGCAAGTTTGTGTTGCCCGCACGTTCTCCTAATCCGTTTACGCAGCCTTCAAGTTGAACTGCCCCGTTAAAATAACTTTCAACCGTTGCGGCAGTGGCCATTCCTAAGTCATTATGACAATGCACTCCGATTGTAATATCTTTTGGCAGTGCGTCATAAACTTTTGCTACCATATCAACAAAAGTTTTCACTCTGTATCGTTCTACCGTATTGGGCAGGTTTATTGTTGTTGCTCCGGCTCTTACCACTTTTTTCAAAGTATCTATAACAAAATTAAGATTCTCTCTGCAATCCCCGAAATGTTCGACCGAAAACTGAATTTCTCCTGATTTATCAAGATTTCTTTTTGTAAATTCAACAGCTTCAACCGCAATTTTTTGAACTTCATATGGAGTTTTGTTAAGAACATATTTCATGTTAAACTCACTCATAGCAATAAAAGTATGAATCCTTTTTTTAGGTGCGGTTTGGACTGATTCAATAGCTTTTATAATATCTTTTTCAACCGCTCTTGCGAGTGCGGAAATTATAACTTTACCCTCTGATATTTCAGATAGCGTAGTGCAGGCATCGTAATCCATGTCACTTGCCGCTGCAAAGCCTACTTCAACAGCTTGAACGCCCAATTCAAGCAAATGATTAAAAATCTCGACTTTTTCTTGTGTATTCCACGGCTTTTTGAGAGCCTGATTTCCGTCTCTTAAAGTTGTATCATAAAAAAACGGCTGTCTTTTTTGTATTACCATAATTAATTCTCCGACTTGCTTATTTAATTATAGCATGATATTTAAAAAACGAAAAAATCTTGAATTTTGAGTTTAGGAAAAAATTTGCTATAATTTTTACATTTCAGCAATGTTTAATTTATAAGCCATTTTTTCAAAATCAGCTCTCGGAATACGTTCTTTTCTGTTTGTATGATGCGGGTTTGCGACTTCTACAAAATCAGCTGTTATTTTTGTAACGGTAAGAGCGTGGCCGCCGCCTTTGAATATTCTGCCGTTTCTATCTTTCATTCCGCATATTACAGAAACGGAAATTGCGTAATCTTTTTCTTTCCCGCTATATTTATCAAGAAGTCTTTGTAAATCGGAATCTTTGTCATAAGTATTTGTTACTTCTTTTATAGATTTTTTGGCATATTTACTTGCGGATAACATATTTTCTTTTGCAAATTTTTTATCTCCGACATAACCGTATTCGCCTGAGATATATAATTTTGCAGTATTTCTTTTTTGAGGGTTTTGGTATAATTCTGAGGGTTTGCCTGTAATAATGTATATTGCATCAAAGCTTGAACCGGCAGAAAGTGTATCTCTCCTGTTTCCGCCGCCTGTATTTCCGGCTTCATCAGGTGCAACAACATTTCCGTTTACATAGTTTGAAATCATTGCTTCCGCACGATAGGCTTCAAAAGCGAGTTCCATAATCCTTACATCCCTGTCGCCGTATGCGTATGTTTTACCGGCCTGCTTGTCTGCTTTTTCCAAAGCTTCTTTTGAAATTCTGTAAACTCCTGTAACATAGTTTCTGCTTGGGTCATCTTCGTCAGCGTTTTCTTTTACCTTTAATGCCCCCGGTAAAGTAACGGTTACGGAACCGTCATCATTGTATTTAACGCAATTTTTTATGTAATCTTTTCCTTTTTCCGAGGTTTTTAATGCATATAATGAAGCTAAAAGGTAGCAGTCGCCCCTTTGTCCGCCTTGTATGAAATTATTAATTTCACCGTTTGTAATGGTATTATTTTCAACCATTTCTTGATTTGGTCGTAAATAATTCGGATTTATAGGTCTTGAAGATTCCATTACACAATCGGAATCAATTATCCTTTCACCGTTCTCCAATTTTCCCAAAGGGTACAGTTTAGGAGTTTTGTAACTATTTAACGCAGGATTACTATATATATTTACGGGCGGTAAATTTATTTTTTTGTCCTGTTTTTGTCGGTTGCTAAGGTTTGTTGAGCTTATATTAGGTTGTGAAATTCTTACGTTTTGATTTAAACCTTGAAAATTTAATGAAGAAGAAAATTTTACACTCATAAACACTGCCTTTTAACTGCCTATATTATATATAAAACAAAGTTATCTATATATTTGCGTTTTTTTTACATTTATTTACATAAATATTTATACTGTTAAATATGTTTCAAGACTTGTAGTTAAATCTACATCAAAAAGATTATCTCTTGACATATTGTAAGCAGCTGCAATATCTTGAAAAGATGCTTTTTCCTTATTTACAAAATAATCCTCGTTTAAATATCTGATTTGTGTTCCGTTGTTATATTTTCTTATAAATGAGATAGCCTTTGTATCAAATACTTTGTAGACAGGTTGATTATGTTGTGTTTTAATCGGAACCATAATTGAACCTTTAAATGCAGGGGTTGAATTAATTTTTGAAATGTTCATATTTTTTTCCTTTTATTTTTGTGTTTATTTTTAAAATAAACACAAAATTTTTTGATAGTTAATTATAAAAACTTGTACGAAATTTTGCTGTCTTTGCAAAGCGAACAAACGAGGTACGAGTTTTGTGAGCCTGCATGCGTTAGCTGAGCGAAAATTTTGAGTGTCATTTTTAGACGGTGAAGTCAAATGCGGCTTGCGGGTCAGCAAGACGCTTTTGACGAAATCTGCTTTTGACTATTGAACATCCAAAAGTGATTCAAATAAACCCTTCATTATATTTTGAAAATCTTGTTCGGGTAATGTA
>JAFSWA010000031.1 GCA_017444705.1 bacterium | reverse complement strand
CCTTGAAAAAATTTTCGCTGTATTCCTCAGGTATTTTAGACAAAGAAAATTTATAATAAGGAGAGATATTCTGATTATATAATTCTGAAAGTTCTTTTCTGTCCTCGGGTTTCATTGGTCTGAAAATAAAGTTTTCGGCATTTATAACTTTATTTTTATAGTAGCAGGTTTTTATTTCGTAAATCTGAAAATCCAAGCAGTACCTAAATCCGCATGCTTTTGAAAACAAATCAATTATCGGACTGTTATCTGAATTAATATCCGCTTCAAAAGTTTCCACACCTTTTTCGGCATATTTTTCTACTACATAATTTATCAGGTTTTCACCGGCTTCAATAAAATTTTCCTCTAAGAATAATTTTTTAATAATCCATTTTTGAGGATTATTGTTCTTGGGTTTGAGCGTTATCATTCCTTTAATATCATTATTTTTTATTATTACGTAACTGTCTTGCAAAAATTTATACTTTGAAGGTAATATATTATTTATTATTGATAACGGATTAAAAACAAAATCGGCTTTAAAGTTCAAAACATCATCATTATTAAGATGCGATGTAAGTTTTTTTAATTTAGTAATATCAAATATATTTAAGTACCGAATCTTCATTATATTAAAATTTTAATATTTTTTATACTTTATTGCAAGTCATTAAGAGCAAATTTGTACTGATAAAATCATATATTTTCATAATCCCAAGTATAAATATTCCCGCAATATTTACAAACCGCATGTTCATTCATAAAGGTCAAATCCGGTTTAAAGGTATAACCGTCAACGGTTATAACAATTTTGCCGTTTTTATCATAATATTGTTCAAATCTGCCTTCCCCCTGATAATCGGGCGAAAACATAAGTTCAAATTTATCAATTGTTTTACATTTTTTACAAATAAACAACTATTGATTACCCTTCTTTTTTACTTTAAATTTCTTTTTAGTTTTAATAGTTTCTTTTTCTTCTTTTATGTACTGTTCGGGGTTATTATTTGATAAGCCCTTGTATAATTCAGTGCAGCAAGCACAACGAAAAGGAAGCATATACATTGTTACAATAGTCATAAGACAAGTATTTACAATGCTTTCTGCAAATATAATCGTATCGAATTTATAAGGTAATTGCAATTCCGAAAGAGTTGTGTTTATTTCAGCAACAGGTAAAAGTGAAATATATTTTTCAACGGGATTTGCCAATATAGATAGTAAAGGAGTTTTTGATATTGCCCACGTTATAAGGTACGGACAAATAATATAACTAATTAAAAATATTAAAATCATTACAAAAAATACGAGCCAGAATCTTGATTTTACAAGCTGAATACTTCTTCCGAGTGCATCAAACGGAGAGGCATTTTCTTCCAGTGTAAAAACCTGTACCGCTAATGACAAAAATACAAGTGCAATAATCATAACAGGTATAAATAAAGGGAATGATAAAAATCCTAAAATTATTGATAAAACAAAAATTAAAACACAGTATGGTGCAAATCTTCTTTTTATAATTTCGTTGTGGTCAAAAACATCAATAATTCTTTTCTCTCCCAAAACACACATAGAATTTATTGCTCCAAACGCAATAATATAATCGACAAATGCCTTTATCATTATTAAAAATCCCGGAATTGTTAAAACCAAAAGTAAAGTAAACACTATTGTCATATTTTGAAAAATCGGGTTAGAGGCTTGTAATTTTTCCAAATTTGTAACAAAACAATAATTAATTACAAAGAGTAAAAATGCACCTAAGAATGTTCCTAAAACAGGGAAAGACAAATATCTTACAAAAATATCAAGATTAAATAAATAAGTTTTTAATCCATTGAATACAACTTCTAACACGGAAAGTTCATTTTTTGATTTAACCTTTGCCATAAAAATTCCTCATTGTTTTTTTAATATCATTATTATAAAATAAACAAACGGATATGGAAAATATTAAAGAAATATTATATAAATTTAAAGAAAATAATTGCGAGGATATTGAGAAAAAATTAAATCTTCACATTCATACAACATGTTCTGACGGGAGTTTAAGCCCTGTTGAAGCCGTCAATTTTGCGAAAGAAAACGGTTATGCGTATTTTTCAATAACAGACCATAACAATTTTGAAGCATATAAAGAAATTGACTACAAAAATATTGACGGTTTAATTACGGGAATTGAGTTTGACTGTTGGTATAAAGGGGTGTTTATTCATCTTTTATGCTATGGTATTAATCCTTTTGCACCTGAAATGCAACAGTTTTTAGCAAAATCAAAAGCCGAGACTAAAACTGATATTGTGCGAATTTTTGCAAAAAGAGATGTTGAGAAAATAATAAATACAGTACATAGTTTGGGAGGAATAGCTGTTTTGGCACACCCTTGCTGCTGTTTCTGTTTATCTTTAAATCATTTTTTTAAAATTATGAAAGAGGCAAAACTCGACGGAATTGAGGTCTTTTATCCGTATAAAAGACATCGTGCAATATTTAGGTTTCACTTATCGGAAAATGTTTTTAAATATGCTCAAAAATATGATTTCCTATTAACGGCAGGTACGGATAAACATTAAAAACAGTGATTTTATTTAATAGATTTTTAATTTCTTTACCATGTTTTTTCTTTGTAATAAAATATTAGTATAATTAAGGATACAGAGGAAAAAACATGCAGGAATTATTGAAAAAAACGGCGGCTGAATTGTCGCAGATGCTCAAAAATAAAGAAGTTTCTTCAACAGAGCTTTTGGATTTGACTTTTAAAAGAATAGAAGAAAAAGACGGTACAATCGGTGCCTATAATTCTTTAACAAAGGATATTGCCTATGAAACGGCAAAATCAGTTGATGAAAAACTAAAAAATGGTGATAACTTGCCGAAATTAGCGGGGATTCCTTTGGCACTCAAAGATAATATGAACATGAAATCTTCATATACAACAGCGTCAAGTAAAATTTTAGCGGGATTTAAATCTCCTTATGATGCGACTGTTGCCAAAAAGTTAAGAGAAAACTTTGTTCCCGTAATCGGTAAAGCAAATATGGATGAATTTGCAATGGGTTCTTCAAATGAGAATTCGGCAACAAAAATTGTTACTAACCCTTGGAATGTTAAAAAAGTTCCTGGTGGAAGTTCCGGCGGTTCGGCTGCCGCTGTAGCAGGGTTTGAAGCTACTTTATCGTTAGGCTCCGATACAGGCGGAAGTATTCGTTTACCGGCTTCTTTTTGCGGAGTTTACGGGTTAAAACCTACCTACGGCAGAGTTTCAAGATATGGTTTAATAGCATTTGCTTCATCCTTAGACCAAATAGGTCCTTTTGCAAGATGTGCCGAAGATATTGCTCTCACTATGGAAGTAATTTCGGGTTATGATAATCACGATTCGACCTCTTTGAATATAGAAGTTCCGGAATACTCAAAATTAATGAAAACGGATATTAAGGGGTTGAAAATAGGTATTATTAAAGAATTAATGGGGGAAGGTCTTGCTCCTGACGTAAAAGCTGCAATTGAAAAATCAATTCAAACTTATAAAGATTTAGGTGCGGAAATTGTTGAAATTTCAATGCCCCATCTTAAATATTCAATTGGTGTTTACTATATAATTGCAACAGCAGAGGCAAGTTCAAATCTCGCAAGATATGACGGGGTTCGCTACGGATACAGAGCTGAGGGTGCAAAATCCCTTATAGAAATGTATACAAAAACAAGAGCTGAAGGATTTGGAGATGAAGTAAAACGTCGTATTATGCTCGGTACTTATGCTTTAAGTTCAGGATATTATGATGCTTACTACAAAAAGGCTCAACAAATGAGAGCTTTAATTAAGCAAGATTTTGATAAAGCGTTTGAAAAAGTCGATATGCTTTTATCTTGTACATGTCCGAATACAGCTTTTGATATCGGTTCAAAAGTGGATAATCCGTTGGAAATGTATTTGACCGATATCGGAACAATTACAATTAATTTAGCCGGAATTCCCGCTTTGAGTATTCCTTGCGGTTTGGACAGCGAGGGAATGCCGATAGGATTACAGTTGATAGCACCGGTGTTAAAAGAAGATACTTTACTTAAATCAGCATATAATTATGAACAAGCGACAAAATGTAATGAATTGGTTGAAAGAATTTTCTAAAAATTTTTCTTTGGCTCTTATTCTGACGCTGTTTTTGAGCGGCATAGCTTATGCTGAGGTATTGTCGGGCGGAATAAGAAAAGAATATAATCAACCTGAGAAAAAAACAGTTGAATTAAAAGATGTGGAGCCAACTTATTCTAATGGGGCTATTTTGGCTTATAACAGAGGAATAATAGAATATAAACTTTCAAATTATGATGAGGCGATAAAGTACTTTAAGCAGGCAGTAAAACAAGAACCAAGGTTTGCCGATGCGTATTTTAATCTTGGAATTTTATATGATTATTTTGAAAATCCAAAAGCTGCGATAATTACTTTTAACAGAGCATATGTAATTAATAAAAAAGATTATGAAGCCCTGTATTATATGGTAAAATGTTATATGTCGCTCGGAGATAATGTGGCGGCATGGTATTATTCAACAAAAATTGATAAGAAATCGGAATTTTATACAAAGGCAAAACAATTGTTAAATTAAAGGGAAAGCAATGAAAAAAGTATTAATAATAGTTTCAGTTATCGCAGTTTGTTTATTTATTGCAGGTGCTGTATTAAATAAAAAATTCGGGTTTATACAAACGAATGAAACAGCTCAAAGAATTTACACAAGGGGTCTTGATGATATTAAAAACGGCGACTTACAAAATGCTTATTTTAATTTTTCAAAGATTTCAAAATATAATGAATATTATGAAGCTGCGTTATTTCGGCAAGGATTGATTGCTACGGAATTAAATGACAATGAATCTGCAATAAAAGCTTATGAAACGCTTCTGTATAAATTTCCGAATACGTATTTTGCGGAAAAATCGATTTATAATCTTGCCGTAGCATATTTTAATCTTAATCAAACTCAAAAAGCATATGCCAATTTTAAATTAATCACCAAAAAATATTCAAATTCGGATTATGCTGATGCTTCAAATTATTTTTTGGGAGTTTTGGCAAAAGATACAGATAAAAAAACTGCTGCGGAACATTTTATAAATTATATTAATATTGCTCCAAACGGGAAATATGCACTTTTATCAATTAAAGAGCTGACCGAGTTAAAGGAAGATTTTACAGAACAGGAAAATATTGCAATAGGTCAGGCATTGTTAAAAAACAATATGGCAAAAGAGTCACTTTCATATTTCTTGAAAGCAAAGTTTGAGGATGTTTGGGCATATCTTTCAATAGCTTATAAAAAAACAGGAGATAATAAATCTTCCAAACAAATTTTTGAAAAAGGTATTGTCTCTGTTACGATTAATAACTCTGATATTCAGGAAGAAGCGGTCGAAAATTATGCATCCTTTTTCAGAAACAGAATTCAGGGATTAAATGAGGCAAAGTCATTGTGTGATAAAGCTAACTGTCAGATAAATGACTATATTATGTATAATTTGATTTCTTCTGTTGATGCACAAAAGAAAACAGAATACTATAACAGAATTTTTGAAGAATTCCCCAAAGGCGATTATGCTGCTGATGCACTTTTTAATTCAATGTTCAATGATTATATAAATGGCAGTTATGATAATGCAATAATAAAGGGAAAGAAACATAATTCAATGTATTCAAGCAAAAAGTCGGCACCTGCCGCAATATATTGGCTTGCAAAATCTTATGAAGCAAAAAAGAATACAGTTGAAGCAAACGGATATTATAATAAAATTTTGACAAATTATCCCGATTCTTATTATGCATATTTAGCGGCAGCCAAAAATAATAAAATTCAAAATCCGTATGATATAAAATCAGAGACGAAAGTTCCGACCTCAAAAATCAATATAGATTTTCCTATTATTTATGCAAATTTACCTATAAATTCCGCAAGTAAGACGGAAAAATTACTTGATGTAAAGGATTATAAGATATTTGAATATGCGGATTTTGATAACGAAATAGTAAAAAGTTGGGTTGCATATTATGAGGGAAATGTTACAAAAGCGGCTGTTATTGCAGAAAAGGTGCTTAATAAAAAAGATATGAAGCCGCCGTTTGATGATAATATCTATAAATTAATTTATCCGATAGCCTATGCTGATATTATTAACAAGTACAGCGGTGCAAGCACAAAAATTTCTCCGTACTTATTATTAAGCTTAATCAAACAGGAGAGTTTGTTTAACCCCGAAGCACAAAGCAGTGTCGGTGCATTGGGATTAACGCAGCTTATGCCTGATACGGCTTTGTATATTGCGGGTTTATCCGGCATGAAATACAATAAAAATGAGCTTTTTGACCCTGAATATAATATAAAATTAGGTGCAAATTACTACGGTTATATAAAATCTAATCATCATTCAAAAGACTTATTTGCTTTGGCATCATATAACGGTGGACATGGTGCTGTTTCAAAATGGATTGATAATATGCAAACAAACAATTTAGATGAATTTGTTGAAAAGATTCCATATCCGGAAACAAGAGATTATGTAAAGCAAATTTACCGAAATTATTGGGTATATAATTGTATTTATAACTCATCAAGAGTTAAATAACCGTTGATGATTGCGAGTTTTTTCTCTTTTGGCAGTGATTTAAATTTACATTCAGCTTTCATTGCTTCTGATTTTGTATTGAATTTTTGACGAAAAACGATTTCTTTCGGTTTATGGGATTTTGTATATTTTGCACCCAATCCTGTTTTGTGTTTTTCAAACCGCTTTTCCACGTCATCCGTATAACCGCAATAGAGAGAATTATTTTCCGTAAGAAGCACATATATAAAATAGGGTTTACTTTTATCCACAATTAATTTCTCCCAAAATTTCCATAATTCTGTTGTAATTTTCTTCAATTACAAGTAATCCTCTCAATGCTGATGCGTTACGGGTTTTTGAAATGTAGTACGGATAAAATTTTCTGAAAAATTTTATTCCGACATTTTCACCTCTGTATGTAATTTCATTATTAAGATGTTTTTTTAGACATTCTATTTTTTGTGCCAATGTCGGTTCAGGGAGTTTTTTCCCCGTTTTCAAAAAAGTATCTATTCTGTGTGGCAAGGATAAATCACTTAACACGCCCCGACCTATTGCAATTCCGTCTGCTTTTGAGATTTCAAGACATTCTGTTGCAGAGTCAATTGAATTAATATCACCGTTTGCAAAAACCGGAATATCAATTTCTTTCATTAAATCCGCAATTTTTCCCCAGTCGGCAGAGCCTGAGTACATTTGTTTTCTTGTTCTTGCGTGAATGGTAATAAGTGAAGCACCCGCTTCCTGCATCAATTGAGAAAACTCTATGTAATTCATTGTATCAAATGTGTAGCCGAGTCTGATTTTTACCGATACGGGCTTTGATATATTTTTCTTTACTTCTTTAACAATGTTATAGGCTAACTCCGGCGTTTTCATTAAGGCGGAACCGTCTCCGCCGCAAACAACTTTGTTTACCGGACAACCCATATTTATATCAATAAAATCAGCCCTATCTTCAAGATATTTTGCCGCAATTGTCATTACATCAGGTTTATGTCCCGATATTTGAAACGCAACCGGTGATTGCAAGTCATCAGTATCTATGACGTTACAATTCTTGTTAATTTTCAAAGCTTCGGAACTTATCATTTCAGAAGTAAGAAGAACATCAGAGTTGTAACTTCGTATAATTTGACGAAGAACCAAATCCGTTATACCTGCCATCGGTGCTGATGAAACCTGAGATTTTAACCCTAACTTACTTAGTTTGGGTGAGATTTGGTACATACTTTTTCAATTCCTCAATTCTTTTTGTTACAAATTCAGTATATTCATTTTGCTCTTTTGTGGCTTTTAAATATTTATTATAGTAATTAAAGGCTTCTTTATAGTTTTTTAGATTATCATAATCAACACCTAATGAATAATAAGCCAAATCAAAGGATGAATCATTTTTGAGAGTATTATTATAGTCTGCTATTGCCAATTCGTATTTATTTTGCTCGTCAAGAACCATTCCTCTGTAATAATATGCAACGGCGGAAGTCGGGTCTTTTGCAATCATTGTTGATAACAAAGAATATGCTTCATTGAATTTCTTATCGTTATACAAATCAAGAGCTTTATTAATACTCTGTTGAGTTTCCTCTTCCGTTACATATTTCATAAGAGTTTTTGCGTTTTGGTGGTTTGGATTTTTTGCAAGAATAACATTAAGATATGTTTTTGCACTTTTCAAATCTTCAATTGTAGCATAAGCTGAAGCAAGACAATATGCCGTATCAATATTTGTTGAATCTATTAAATATGCTTTTTTGTAATATTCAATAGCTTCTTTGTAATTTCCCATTGCCTGATAAGTTGATGCAATACCTAAAATAGCATCTTCATTTTGCGGTTGAATAGATTTGTAATAACTTAGAGCCTTTTCATAATCACCGTTTAAAAGAGCCTGTCCGCCAGCTTCGATTGCCTGTTGGGTTTGGACAAGTTTAAAGCTGTTTAGCCTTTCTGTTATCCTTGTATCGGAAGGAAATTTCTCTTTCCCTTGATTTAATATATCAACTGCTGCTGTTTTGTCATTAAGTTGTACATATATATCCGACAAATTAAGATAAATATCCGGTTGATTTTGGTCTAAATCCAATGATTTAATATAGTACTCTTTTGCCTGATTATATTTTTTTTCTTTGTGTAAATCATAACCGGCGGAATAAAGTGCCTCAGCTTTTTTAGCGGGGTCTTTTATCGTTTCGTCTAAAATCGAAAGGTATTTATTTGAGTCTTCTGATTTTGAAGACAAATATAAAAGAGCATTTTGAGCATCCTGATTATTGGGCTCAAAAGCTAAAACTCTTTTGAATTCTATGATAGCTTCTTCATTTTTTCCGAGAGCCTGTAAACATTGTGCCTTATATTTTCTCGCTTCAAGGTTTTCCGCATCTGAGAACAAAACTTTGTCGTAAAGTGAAATAGCCTGCTCATATTTTTGCTGAGTTTGATAAAGTGTCCCTAAGTTTAATTTTGTTGTCATATTATTGGGATTAAGCTGTTGTGCTTTTTGGTATTCTTCCATTGCTGCATCATAATCCCCTTTGCGTTGATATATTACTCCCAAATTTGCGTGAGCTTCCGCATCGGACGGAGTTTTATAAATTTGCTGACGCCATATTTTTTCAAGATTTGTAAGTGCGATTTCGGAATCATTAGACAAAGAAAGAGCCTTGTTAAAAATTTCCGCAGCTTTGTTTGCATTACCCGTTTCCTGATAGCATTCACCAAGTTTTATAAGAACATCATAATTGTTCGGCTCTTTATTCAATATCTTATTGTAATAAACAACAGCTAAGGACGGATTTTTTAATATTTTTAAAATATCCCCTGATGCAATAGCTGCTTCTTTATCATATTTTGTGTTAATTAACTGTTGATAAACAATAAAACTTGACGGTAATTCGCCTTGATTTCTAAGTTGTTTTGCTGTTTTTAAAAGCCCTTCCGCAGAAGTGTCGGGTTTTAATATATTTAAAATTTCTTTAATATTTTTGTTCGTTTTTTCAGCTGCTGCTTGCATGGTCGAATTTATTGCTTCGGAATCATAATATTTTATGTAAAATAAACCGGAACGAGAATCATTGAGCGATTTTTGGTAATCTTTTGTTGTATTAAAATAGTATGCCGAACGTGCCAAATATGCATTTATAAGCCCGACTCTTGAATTGTAATCATCGGGATACTGTCTTAGTGCATTTTTAAATTGATCTATCGCACTGGAATATTGATAATTGTTTAAGTATCTTTCCCCTGCCTGATAATATTGATTAGCGAATGCAGGTGATGAAAGTGTTAGTAATAACAACAATATAATTATTTTTTTGGGCATGCTTTTTCCTCACTTTATCCACTTATAGTATATCATTTATAAAAAAAACTATATAGATAGTTATCCTATTTTATTGTATGATGAAAATATGGAAATCTTCAAAAAAATTGATAATTTTCTAAAATGTGCGGGATATGATAAGTTGTTTATATCTTTTTTCCCGATGTTTTGTTCGCTTGTGCTTGCGGCAGGAACATTTACCTTTAATTATAAATTCGCCTGCTATTTAACAGTTGCTTTTGTACTTTTGCATCTCAGCATAAAAATTTTTGACGATTTTATTGACTGGATAAAAGGTAAGCCTTATAACCGTATGGAACTTGAAAAAACGGGAGTCAGAGGACTATATTTAAAATGTTCCCATTTTATAGAGAATAAAACACTTCCTCGATTTTATTTCTATTGTGCTTTTACTTTTTTGTTTTTTTCAGTTTTTATAATTTTCAGTGTATGTTGTATGTCAAAAATCTATTGTGCTTTATTGTTTCTTTTAATAATACCGTTTTTTGCTTTGTTAAATTATAAAGAAAAATATTCGAAAATAATTTTATTTACCGGTTATGAAATTTTTCCGGCTATGATATGTTCTTTTCTTTCAATGTTTTTTATATTTTGGGTTTCAACAAGATGTATTACATCAACCCTTTTTTATATAAGTATAATTTCGTTTTTCTCTACACTCAATATTTTTTATACATCATCTTTATTAAATCAAAAAGCGGATATAATTTCCGAGAAAAAGACGTTGCCGATAATTATAAAAAACGAAAACTTGCAATTTATATTTTCTTCTTTTTTAACCCTTTTCCCTTTTATTTTGGTCGGCATAGGTATATTTTATGATTTTTTGCCTAAACTTTCAGAAATTACCATATTGTTAATACCTTTTTCCATTTGGTTTTTGTATTTAATTTATCTTTTTATAAAAAAACCTCAACAAACTGTAAAATGGCATTTTTTGATGGGTTTTGACGGGAATCGTGACTGTAACGAACAAAATAATTTAAGTTGGTATTTTGTCAGATATAATTTTTTGAGAAACATTTTTATTTCATTTTATATGTTGCTTAGCATTTCGTTTATCAATTTCAAAGAATTGTTTATGTTTTAACGACAAAAGGTTTGATATTAATGAATATAAATATTTGTAACAAATGTAAAGCTGAAAAAATGTAGTAAAGTCGGGATTTTCTGCATAAAACGGAGTATTTTTTAGTGTAATATCTTGAAAAAAATCTAAAAATAAGTTATAATGTGTATATACTCTAATATATAAAAGTGTACTTTTAAAAAAGGATAATGTGATGAAAGATTTGAATTTTAAAGAAAACGCAAAAGCTGAAAATCCTTGCTGTGATTGTATTAGCTGGGGGGGGGGGGAAGTCATAGATGGTTCGAATGAGCCCCAACCAAAACATATAGATACACAATTAAACATGGGAGGGTATAGTCCTATGTTTAATAAATTTACGGAAATGAAAAATACTTTGTGCAAAGTGTTTGCAAAAGCATGTCATTGCGAGGAGTGCGTAAGCACGACGAAGCAATCCAAAACATTGGATTGTAATTTTTCTCGTATGGTTGGATTGCCACGCTCACATTCGTTCGCTCGCAATGACAAGAAATCCGCATTTACGCTCTCTTGTAAAGCCTTTCGCTCGGATTTGGACTCGTCTTTTGAGCCTGCGGCTCAGTCAGACTCGCAATCCTCGCAAACCAAGTATCGCAACTGCGTTGCTCACTCGTACGGCTTTACACTCGCTGAAATTACGGTCGTGTTGATTGTAATGACGGCTATAATATTGCTTGCAGGCAGAATGGCTTTG
>JAFSWA010000030.1 GCA_017444705.1 bacterium | reverse complement strand
CTCTAGTTTGAGGCATTGCACCGTCAGTAGCTGCAACAACAAGGATTGCACCGTCCATTTGAGCAGCACCTGTAATCATGTTTTTAACATAGTCAGCGTGGCCCGGGCAGTCAACGTGTGCATAGTGTCTTGCATCTGTTTCGTATTCTACGTGTGCTGTAGAAATCGTAATACCTCTAGCTTTTTCTTCAGGAGCTGCGTCAATTTCGTCAAATTTCTTTGCCTGAGCTTTTCCTGCTGCAGCCATAACACCTGTGATAGCTGCTGTCAATGTTGTTTTGCCGTGGTCAACGTGACCTACGGTTCCCACGTTTACGTGTGGTTTAGTTCTTTCAAACTTTTCGCGTGCCATGAGATTAATCTCCTTTTCTTATTACTACATACTATTTTATAGTCTTATCATTGCCATTTTAACCCTGTCTGCAACAAGACTATGGCTACATCAACTATTTTCTAATACAAATAACAATTTGTCAACTTTTTTTTAATATTAATAACAAGCGGCGGACATAAGTCCGCCGCTTCGTTTTTACAGTTTTTCCTAAACCGCCGCCGATGATCTTAATTGAGAAATCACATTTTCAATAGCTTCTCTTGCATCATCAGGTAATCTGTCGATTCCGTTTTTCTCTGTCTCTCTTGATTTAATAAAATCTAATCTGTCATTCATTCTCTTTGCAAATTCTTCCGCATATTCTCTGTTATTAAATGAAGCATCAAAACCTTCAATATCCATAATTTCTATATCGGAGAAGTTTTCCCATTTATGGAAGTTTGCAGTTCCTTCAACTATTGCTTCAATAATACCCAAAGTATGTTTCGGCTGAACTTTTGTTCCCATAAATTCACCCGTGTTAAGAATATAACAATCTACGCCATCTGCAATAAGGTCTTTGAAACGATTATAATCCATGGACAAAGGATAAACTCTGAACGGATTTGCATAAGGTTCAACAACCAACGCATTCGGATCAACGCCTTTTGCAAGTCTTTCTGCCGTTGTACGTTTTGTAGCGAGTGTTGCTCCCATTGCAGAACCCAATGACGCACCGGAAAGTTTTAATACCGGCGGAATTGTCGGGTCTTTCATCAACCAGAAAATAGCGTCAATCGGCTCATTAATTCTGTCAACTCTGTTTGGTGACCATAATTTTGATTTAACTGCACGTCCGTTACCGTTTCTTATATCTTCGGTTACGGAAACAACCTTACCGTCAGCTGTCATAATTGCACCTGCGTTCTGCTGAGTCAAAATATATTTGTTATCATCGCAGCCGAGCGGATAATCCGCTGTCTTATCAAAGTAAGCAGGTTCAAGTGCAATAGTATATTTATCTTTCATATTAATAACAAAAGCATCATCATGCAAAACGGTAATATTATATTTATTATTGTGTTTTGCGTGAGTAATTGTTGATTTTCCTGAGCCTGAAAGCCCGAATACAGCAACTTGGAATGATCTTCCGCCATCAAGGTTATAGCGTTTCATACCGCCGTGGCATGATGCAAAACCGTTTCTTGCGGCACAACCCCAAGCAAGAGTCAATGTACCTTTTTTATGTTCCCCGAAATATCTCATCCCTAAGATACAAGCACAGTTGTGTTCAGGGTCAAAGAATGTTAAACCGTACGGGAAATCAGGATGTGTCCAGTCAGGATCCGAAAATACATAAATATCGCCTTCCGGATATTCTTTTGATTCCGCATACATATTTGTATAAGTTTCATTAATGTATTGAAAATTCAAAAGCCAAGAATACATAATGTTTTCAAACCCTTCCGGAATTAACAAATGAGCTTTAATCATAAAGTCATTCTCTAATCCTACAACGGCTTCTGTTCTGTACATTAATTTATCACGAGATTGATAAATCGCTTCACGAATAACCGGAAGTAAAGTTTTCATATCACAATTAGGTTCACCGACTATTTTTCTTGCGGCTGCACAACGACCGACTGTTGCTCCGTCATTGAACAACAATTGATTTGCACCTTGCGGTAAACCGATTTTTTCAGGCTGATAAACAGGCATGCCTGTTAACTCGATTGTGCCGTTGCTGTTTTTTGCCAACTTATATGCTTCTGATACAGACTTAACTTCTTCGACATTATTACCGAAAAAGGGAGCTGTAATAGTAGCACGAGCTGCTGACATCAACGTTTTTAATTCTTCTGAATTGGTAAAAAATTCTTTTGTTGACATAATTTTCTCCTTATATTTACTGTATAAATTACACTTCTTTTTTATCTATACACATTTATTTTATTACAACTTTTAAAAAAATACAATTCTTTTATGGCTGTAATAATGAAATAATCTGTTTAATGATATTTTTATCAAAAATGGAATTTATCTCAACACAACATCTTTAATATTTTTTACCAAACCCTCACGAAGTTTTTTCATCTCTGTTTCAATAGTTTCATCGGTAAGCGTTGCTGTTTTATCCTGCAATTTTATTCTGTACGCAACACTTTTGAAGCCCTCTTGAATATGTTCTCCCTGATAGATATCAAATATTTCCGCTCCGTTAAAAAGATTCGGCGACATTGATTTTTTAATTATCTTATTTATTTGTTCGCATGTAGTTTCTTTCGGAACCACAAATGCTATATCCCTTTGAACCTCAGGGAATTGAGAGAATTTTTTGTATTTTTGTGATGAACTTGAAACAAGCTCAAATAATAATTCAAGGTTAATTTCAAAAACAAAAACATCTTGTGTAAATTTTTGATTTTCTTTAATAATCGGATGGAGTTGCCCAAAAGTTGCAATAACCGTGGGCGTTTTACCCAAAGCCACAACATTTGCACTTCTTTTCGGATGAAGATAATTTGCATTCTCTGTATTACGGAATTGAATACGGTTAGAAAGTCCCAATTCAGAAAACACATTTTCCAAGCAACCTTTGACAGTGTAAAAATCAGGTTCTGCTTTCATATTCCATTTTTCATTGTTCTTTGACCCGTAAATCGCTCCGGCAATATACCTTGTTTCCTTTACTCCCGTCGAAGTTTCACTCGACGGTTCATCTTTTGAATATGCTTTTCCGATTTCATATATCCATAAATTCTTTTGTCCGTTATCGTGGTTGTATTTTACCGTCTGCAAAATTGAAAGAAGAACGCTTTGTCTTAACATTGCGTTATCCTCAGAATATGAATTTAAGCCTTTAACGGTTTTTTGAGAATCATAATCAATAAAGAATTCTTTATACATTGCATCTCCGACAAAAGAACTTGTAACAACTTCATCAAAGCCCATACCCAAAAACATGTTGTTCAATTTTGCCAAAACTTTTGTTTCATCACTAATTTCAGGAGACATTGTTTTTTTTGGCAAAGTCGGAGCTATTTTATCAAAACCGTTTATTCTTGCAATTTCTTCAATTAAATCAATTTCACGATAAACATCACTTGCTCTGAAAGACGGAACTTTGAATTTTGCAGCCAACTCATTTTTACCCAATAATTCAAAACCTAAATTTTCAATGATTTCAACACATTTTTCAGGTTCAATTTTGCAGCCCAACATTCTTTCAACCTGTTGAAATCTGAGAGTAATTTCGACATCAGGTAATTTATTGTTGCCTGTTTCTACAATATCTTCAACTTTTGCATTTGCATATTCCGTTAATAACTGAATTACTCTCATAAGAGCCGGTTTAACAGCTTCTATATCAATCCCTCTTTCAAATCTTGCCGCAGCTTCAGAACGATAGCCAATACTTCTTGCACTTTTTCTTATGGCAGAAGGGACAAAATATGCCGCTTCAAGTGCCAAATTCTTAGAGTTTTCATCAATTTCCGAATTTGCCCCTCCAAAAACTCCGCCTGCACAAACAGCTTGTGTTTTTGTTGAAATTAAAACACTTTCATTTGTAAGTTTTCTTTCAACTTCATCAAGCGTAACAAGAGTTTCCCCCTCATTTGCACGTCTTACACAAAGATAACCGTCTAATTTATCGTAATCAAAAGCATGGAGCGGTGTGCCATATTCCAAAAGTACATAGTTTGTAATATCAACAACATTATTTATTGCTCTCATGCCAGATGCAACCAAACGTCTTTGCATCCATTCCGGTGACGGTTTAATTTCTATATCTTTCAAAACACCGATTGAATAATATTTACAAACACTGTCATCTTTTATTTCAACTTTAAACTTGTTGCCCGGAAAAGTTCTGTCGCACTGAATTTGAGAGAAATTGAGTTTTTTGTTAAAAATCGAACACAATTCTCTTGCAACACCCACCATGCTCATTTCGTCACCACGATTTGTTGTAGGTGCGGCATTAAAGATAATATCTTCTTTTATATTTAAAACTTCTTCCAACGATTTCCCAAGAGGAAGTTCACCCAAAAAATCACTTAATATGAGAATTCCGTCCTCTTTTTGATAACCCATATCTTCCAATCCGAGCTCGTCAGCAGAACATAACATTCCCTGAGATTCTACTCCTCTTATAACAGCAGGGGTAAGTTCAAATAATTCACCTGTTTTTCTTGAAAAAACCTTTGAACCTACACTTGCATAAGGAATAGTTTGCCCCTCTTTTATATTTTGAGCACCGCAAACTACCGTTTTTAATTCTTTTCCGTTATCAATTTGCACCAAATGTAACTTGTCCGCATTCGGATGATTATCTATTTTCAAAATCTTTGCCGTTACTATATTTGTAAATTTCGGTCCGATTTTTTCAACATCCTCAACTTCTAAACCGCTCATTGTAAGTTCATGGACAATTTGCTCAGGCTCTATATCCGATAAATCCACAAATTCATTTAACCATTCCAAAGATATTTTCATTTTTCCCTCAACTTTCTTTATTATAATGAAATTTTACTATAAACAAAAAAGAAAAGGGAATTGAAAAAAATCAGTTCCCGAATTTGTTTACTTTTCCTCGTGTTTTAAAATAGGTTAGTATGTAGGTAGTGTGTGGTTATTTCTCTTTAAAATTTATTATCCTTGTGCTTATTTATGTCTTACACATATATTAAAAATTTCTATCTCAAAAAATTGCTCTTTTCGCAAAAAAACTCTTTACAAAATTTAACATTTTGAAAACTCTTTAAAAGCTGAAATATTTTACAAAAAAAAATAAAATTTTGATGTAACGATTTGATACATGCTATTGACTTAGAGTTATGCTGTTTATATGATATTCTCAGAGAAGTTATAAGCAGAGGTAATCATGCAAAAATCAACACTGTACAGATCAAACTTAACAAAAGAAAAAATGGCACTTTTGGAAGAACTTCAAAATGAAGCACAAACACAAGAAAATAACCTGAGTGTTTACAAAAGACCGTCAAGAGAAAAAGAATTGGATGTTCTTTGGAAGAACTTTAAACTAAATCAAAAGTCCGATAAATCTCCGGGAGTATATCTTACTATCGGGTTTATTACCGGTGCATTTTGTATGTTTTTGATGACTGCACTTTTGAGTTTCGGAACAAATGCCGCTGATGTTAAAGCTGAAGCACCTGCACCAAAAGTTAAGAAAGAGTTTAAATTATCATTTATTCCGGCAAACAAAAAACAGCAAAAAGCAGAATCTGCTGCTAATGAAGCGGCAACAGCAACAACATATCAGTCATATACTGTTGTATCGGGTGATACATTAGAAAAAATTATTATCAGATTTTACGGAAGAAATGATGTTTCAAAAGTTGATAAGATTGTGGAAGCAAATAAGCTAAGCAGTCCGAACAGCCTTTCTATCGGACAAAAATTAGTAATTCCGATGGATTAGTAATTTTAATAACGTAATAAAAAAAGACGTCTTTAAATAAACTATAAGACGTCTTTTTTATTTCTTCTTATTAATATAACTTTACAAATTTTATAAAATTGGCAATTTTCAAAATGTTTTTGTTTTTTATTGAATGTAAAGGTAATGTAGGAAAGGAAGTTTTATGCAAAATGTAAGTTTTAAAGGGGCTTATGCTATTCCAAACAATGATTATCAAAACCCCGGACAAAGAAATTATATCAAGTTATTAACATGTACAGCACCGTTGAAAGACCCATATCAGGCTTCAAGATACGATAAAGATAAAGATATTTATTATGTTTACGTCAGAGATGAATATGACACCAGGTTTGAGGACTACGCATCAAGATACGGTATAATATACCATAAGGCAAAACTTGAAGATTTGGCTGTTGCGGAACCGATTTCACCAAGTAATACAAAAGCCGCAGAAGCAATGTTATTTTTGCATGGAGCAATAAATATGGGGGCAAAAAATGAAATCAGGGATAAAGGTGATACAAAAGAAGTAATCTTATATAATACAGATAAAAAGACCATATTTGCAAAATTTTATATTGATAAAAATACCGGAAAACTTGTGAAAAAAATTGAGTATTTAGACGGCAAAACAGATTGTGTACATGAATATGATGACAACGGCAATTACAAAAAATCTGTAATTAACGGTGAAAATACTCAATTGGAATTCACATATGACAAAGATGGTAAGCCAATTATGAAAAAGAATTTTTAAGTCGGATTAGGATATTTTTAAGCGAGTTCTTCAAATACAGAACTCGCTTTTTAAATGTTAAGTTTTGCTTAACCTTGTGATTTAAACAGACTTTTTTGTATTAGAATATTATTATGACAAAAAAGAAAACAAAAGTTGATGAAATATGGGATAAAGCATTAGGGTTGTTGAAAGAACGTCTGCCTGAATCATGCGAAGTATGGGTCAAAAATTTTGTTCCGCATGCTATTGACGGTAATGAATTTTCTGTTCTTTACGGGCAGCAATTTGCAATACTTTCTATAACACCGCATTTGAATATTTTTTCTGAGGTTCTCTCTGAGATTATAGGACAGCCCACAACTTTTAAAACAATTTATGATAGTGAATTGGCAAAGCTTTTGGAGAAAAAGGCAAAAACTTCAAAAAAAGAAGAAATCGAAAACAAATATGAAGGTTTAAAGCAGATGCATTCCGCACCTAACCTCAATTTAAAATTCACTTTTGACAATTTTGTTGTCGGCTCAAATTCTGAGCTTGCCTACGCAGGGGCAATGGCAGTTGCAAAAAATCCGGGCAAAACCACTTACAACCCGCTTTTTATATACGGAAATCCCGGAGTCGGAAAAACACATTTAATTCAGGCCATCGGGCATTATACCTTAAATAAAGGGCTGAGAGTAAAATATTGCACGTCGGAAGATTTTGTAAACGACTATGTAAATGCCGTTGCAAAGGGTTTAAATAAAGGCAGAGGAGGAAATAATGATAAAATGAACCTTCTGCGTCAAAAGTACAGAAATTGTGATGTATTTTTAATGGATGATGTTCAATTTTTGGGGAATAAAACTCAGACAAAAGATGAACTTTTCAACACATTCAACAGTCTTTATGATAGCGGAAAACAGATTGTACTTACATCTGACAGAATCCCGAAAGATATGGGCGATTTTGATGAGAGATTTCGTTCCCGTTTTCAAGGCGGACTTATGGTTGAGCTTCAACCTCCGGAGATGGAAACGAGAATGGCTATTTTGCAAAACTTATCCAAAGAAGAAAATATGCAGCTATCTTCCGAAATAATTGAGTTTTTGGCAATAAATTACTGCACAAACGTGAGAGAGTTAAAAGGTGCTTTCAATAATCTTGAACTTTATTACAGTGTAAATCAAAAACCTTTAACTCTTGAAATAGTCAAAAAGGTTTTGAGATATAAGGAGAATGTCAAAAACTATTCTCCCGAAACAATAATTTCCGAGGTTGCAAAGTATTACAATGTATCCGAGAATGACATTTTGGGAACAGGAAGAATGAAAATTATTGCAAATGCACGTCAGGTTGCAATTTATATGATTCGTGAACTTACAAATGACAGTTATCCGTCCATAGGACAAATTTTTAATAAAAAACATTCAACAATATTATATTCGTATGAACAAGCACAAAAACAGT
>JAFSWA010000029.1 GCA_017444705.1 bacterium | reverse complement strand
TTGATAAAGTAGCGTTGATATACGTTCAGATGAACGAACCTCCGGGAGATATCATGAGAGTCGTGCTTTCTGCGTTGACTGCCGCATAATATTTTAGCTATTTTTCAAAACAAGATGTATTGTTATTTATTGATAATATTTTCAGATTTACTCAAGCCGGCTCGGAAGTATCCGCCTTGTTAGGCAGAATGCCGTCTGCTGTCGGTTATCAACCGACTCTTGCAACCGAAATGGGGGAATTACAAGAGAGAATTACATCAACAAAAGACGGTTCAATTACATCAATTCAGGCTATATATGTACCTGCGGATGACTTAACCGACCCCGCACCTGCAACTACGTTCTCTCACCTTGATGCATCAACCGTTCTTTCAAGACAGGTTGCGAGTTTGGGGATTTACCCTGCGTGCGACCCTCTTGAATGTACGTCAAGGGTTCTTGACCCTCAAATTATCGGGGAAGAACATTATTTTGTTGCAAGAAAAGTTGTTCAAATTCTTCAAAAATACAAAGAATTGCAGGATATTATCGCAATTTTGGGTATGGATGAACTGTCAGAAGAAGACAAAGAAACGGTTAACCGTGCAAGAAAAATTCAAAAATTCTTGTCGCAGCCGTTTTTTGTGGCGGAACAGTTCTCCGGAATTAAAGGTCGTTATGTAAAACTTGAAGATACAATAAAAGGCTTTAAGGGCATTATTGAAGGTAAATATGATGATATTCCGGAACAGGCTTTCTTTATGGCAGGAACTATAGATGATGTACTTGAAGCTGCAAAAAATATGGAAGAGGAAAACTAATTGGCAGAAGATTCAACAAAAAAAATTCATTTGAAGATTATAACTCACGAAAAAATTGTCTATGAAAATGATGTTAATGCAATTTTTTCACCGGGTATTCAGGGTGAATTCGGCATTTTGTATAATCATACTCCTTTTATGACGATTTTAAAAATCGGAGTTACAAGGGTTGTAGTTGATAACGAATCAGAATTTATATCAACGCTTGGCGGAATTTTTCAGTTAAAAAATAATAATGCAATTATTTTGGCTGATGAAGCGGAAAAAGGTACTGATATTGACATTCCTCGTGCAAAACTTGCAAAAGAAAGAGCGGAAGCTCGCTTAGGCAATGCAAAAGATAAAAAAGAACGGGCAAGGGCAGAACGTGCTATTGCAAGAGCAATGGCAAGATTAAAAGCGGCGAAGGTGAATTAAATATGAAATTTTCAATAAAACAACTTGCGGAAATAACAAATGCAGAAATTTTAAAATCTGATATAAAAGAAGATTTATTGTTCGAAATTTCCACGGATACAAGAACAATAGGGAAAAATAATGTCTTTATTCCTATTATCGGACAAAAATTTGACGGACATAATTTTATTGAGAATGCACTTGAAAATGGGGTTATGGGATATTTTACCTCTAAGAAAATAATATCAAATAAGGCAAAATTTGTCCTTTTAGTCGAAGATACATTAACGGCATATTTAGAATTGGCAAAATATTATAAGAATATTGTTAACCCTAAAACAATTGCTATTACAGGAAGTGCAGGAAAAACTTCTACAAAAGAAATGGCATATAGTGTATTTTCCCAAAAATATAAAACTCATAAATCAGAACTTAACCACAACAACGAAATAGGTTTGGCTCAGACTATGCTTTCGATGCCGGAAGATACAGAGGTTCTGATTGTTGAAATGGGAATGAGGGGTTTAGGGGAAATTGAGTTTTTGTCAAAGTACGCAGAACCTGATATCGCAATAATTACAAATATCGGCTCGGCACATATCGGACGTTTGGGGTCAAGAGAAAATATTGCAATTGCCAAATTTGAAATTACTAAATACTTGAAACCTCACGGGATTTTAATCACTCATAAAAACAAATATATTGAAGCCATAAATAATATTAAAGACAGGACAATTGAATTTTCAATTAACTCTAATGAGCTTGAAATAATAAAATTAGCGGCAGGATATTCAAAATTCAATTATAAAGGCGGTAAATACAGAATAAATCTTCCGGGAGATTATAATATACAAAATTCTCTTGCCATAATAGAAGCAGCACTTTATATTGGTATGAGTGAAAAGAAAATTGCAAAAGGGCTGTCAACTTTCAGATCGATTCAAAACAGATGGCAAATGGAAAGTGTTGTCGGTGCTAATATTATTAATGATTCATACAATGCAAATCCCGAATCAATGCTTGCAACAATAAAAAATTTTCTTTCTCTTTATAAAGGCGGAAGAAAGATTCTTGTTCTCGGAGATATGGGTGAACTCGGGAAAAATGAAGTGCTTTATCACAAAGAAATCGGAAAAAGTTTGAAATCCATGAAATTTGACATTTTGCTTACAGTTGGGAATTTATCAAAAAATATATCAGAAGTTTTACCTGATAAATCTATACATTTTTCAAAATTTGACGGTTGTACATTGTATTTGAAAAATAATTTGAAAGAGGGCGATTGGGTTTTTATAAAAGGTTCAAGAGCAATGGAACTGGATAAAATTGTTACCGGTTTAAAAGAGTTAAGGAGATAGATAATGATTTTGACAGCGGTAGCTTTTATAATTGCAATTATACTGGCACTATTGACAGGTATTCCGTATATAGATTTTTTAAAAAAGCATTTATACGGTCAGGAGATAAGAGATGTAGCCCCGGAATCTCATAAGAAAAAATCCGGAACACCGACCACCGGCGGAGTTTTTATTGTTATTTCAGCAATAATAGCAGCCGGAATTTCACTTATTATGGCGGAAAAAACGACTAATATGGCGGTAATTGTTATTATAGCCTTTATTTTCTACACTTTTACGGGTTTAAAAGATGATTTTTCAAAGATTGTACAACACCAAAACGAGGGACTTACTCCAAGGCAAAAATTATTTTTACAATTTGCCATTGCAATCTTGCCTGCAATTTATATGACAATTAATGGTCAAACCCAGCTTACGTTTGGGGATTTGAACTTTAATTTGGGCTATTTCTATCCATTATTTGCGATTGTTTTAATAACGGGAATGTCTAATGCCGTAAATCTTACGGACGGTCTTGACGGACTTGCGGCTACAAATATTGTTATAGTAATGTTAGCTTCTGTTGTAATTAATCTGACAATGAAACATGTTGATTTGGCGATAATTAGTGCTGCAATTTCCGGAGCTTGCTTAGGTTTTTTATATTTCAACAAATTTCCGGCAAAAGTTTTTATGGGAGATACGGGTTCACTTGCACTCGGCGGGGTATTGGGAACTTTGGCTGTAATAGGAAAATTTGAAATCTGGCTTTTACCGATTTCATTCATTTTTATCAGTGAAACTCTTTCAGTTATGTTACAGGTCGCAAGTTACAAATTAACAGGAAAAAGAATTTTTAAAATGACTCCTATTCATCATCATTTTGAACAGTCAGGATGGGATGAAACAAAAATAGTAAAGGTTTTTTCTCTTTTAACCTTAATACTATCCGCATGGGCAGCAGGATTATTTTGGTATTTGAATAAATAATAAACAGGGAAATAAAATGAAAAAATATTGGTTTGATAAAAAAGTTTTAATTTTAGGCTTTTCAAGAAGCGGGATATCCGCAGCAAAATATCTAAACTCAAAAGGAGCAGAGTGTTATATTACTGAAATTAAACCCGACGGAGATAAAGAAAAAATAAAAGAAATTGAAACATTGGGAATAAAAGTTGAATTTGGCGGACACTCAAAAGAATTTATCGAAGGTTCTTATATTGCAATTACGAGTCCCGGAATTCCGCCTAAATCAGAGATTTTTAAAAAACTAAAGGAACAAGACATTCCTGTTATCAGTGAAATTGAACTCGCATATACGGAAACACAAACTCCGTTTTTTGCAATTACAGGGACGAACGGGAAAACAACCACTACAACACTCGCTTCTCATATTCTTTCAACTGAATACAAAGCTCCTGTTTGCGGTAATATCGGAATTCCTCCGACAGGTCTTATTAGCGAAGAAAATGATTATCTTGTTTGCGAAGTAAGTTCTTTCCAGCTTGAATTTTCTCCCACATTTTGTCCACAAATATATGCTTTTTTGAATTTTACTCCTGACCATATTGACTGGCATGACGGACTGGAAAACTATTTTAAAGCGAAAATAAGACCGCTTAATCATAAACCGGCTTTTGCAATCTTCAACGCAACAGACCCTAAACTCGTTGAATATACAGAAACTTACACAGGAGAAAAATTCTTTTTCGGTAAAGAGTTTTCGCCTAATTGTTCATACGTTAAAGATGATGCAATTTATTTTAAGCGTAACAATATTGAAGAAAAAATTATCGATTTAAAAGATGTTCCGATAGTGGGTGAACATAATTATCAAAATATTGAGGCTGCATTAATAGGTGCAAAAATAATAGGAATAAGTAATGAAAATATTAATAGTGCAATAAAATCTTTCAAGGCGGTTGAACATAGGCTTGAATATACGGCTGAATATGGCGGAAAAACCTTTTATAATGATTCAAAAGCCACAAATCCAGAAGCTTCAATAGTTGCAATACGCTCTTTTGAGGGCAAATCTGTTACACTTATTGCAGGCGGCAGAGATAAAAATACGGATTTAACAGAGTTTTGTAACGATGTAAAGAAATACATTAAAACAGTTATTCTTATTGGTGAAGCGACCCAAAGATTTGAAGAAGAGTTAATCAAAAACGGGTTTAGTGATATAATTAAAAAAGATTCGATGGAAGCGGCAATTGACACTGCAACAGAGCTTCAAAACGAAGTAGTGTTGTTATCACCCGCTTGTGCAAGTTTTGATATGTTCAACAGCTATGAACACAGAGGAGAAGTTTTTAAAGAGTATGTCTTATCAAAGGTTAAGTAAAATAGAAAGCAGTAAATATATTCTTTCTCCTTTTGATAAGAATTTGCTTATCATTGTAATTTTTCTTATTGTGGTCGGAGTGATTTCTACTTTCAGTGCGATGGTTCCAAAAGAAATCAGAGAAGGAATTAATCCTATCGGGATTATTCTGAAACAGCTTATGTTTATTGGAATAGGGACTTTCGGGATGTTGTTTTTCTCTAAAAAAAGTTACAAACAACTTCTTCAATACGCAGTTCCTTTTGCATGGTTTGTTGTAATACTGCTTGTGTTTGTAAAGTTTACTCCGCTTGGGGTTACGGTTAACGGTGCAAAAAGATGGTTAGGCTATGGCTTTTTACAATTTCAACCGTCAGAACTTGCGAAACCGGCTATCTCGATGCTTTTAGCCTGTGCTTTTTGTAAAGATGCAAACCTTTTGGATCCTATAAAATGGAAAAGGTATTTTTTCCCGATTATATGTATGTTAGGACTAATATTTTTGCAGCCGAATTTGAGTATGGTAATGCTTCTGCTTGCAACAGGCAGTGTTTTATATTTATGTGCCGGCGGGTCTAAATTGTTAATATTTGGGTCTGTAATTTTAGCTTTTGTAATCGGACCTTTTTTGATGCACGATTATCAATCTTCAAGGGTCGCAATATGGAAAAACCCCGATATTGACCCGAGAGGTGCCGGTTTCAATATAATACAATCAACAATTGCTTTTGTTGGCGGAGGTTTATTTGGAGAGGGTTTTGGAAATTCAAAACAAAAATTGGGGTGGCTTCCTGAGGGGCATACGGATTTTATCTTCGCAATTTATGCCGAAGAATTCGGATTTATCGGCTGCGTACTTTTAATAATACTTTTTATAATGTTTATTCACAGAGGGCTTTTAATTGCATCAAAATCAAACGATATACAAGGAAAGATTTTGGCTCTCGGTTTAACGGCATCAATAGGGATTCAGGCATTTTTGAATATGAGTGTCGCAAGTGCAATGATTCCCGCAACAGGTGTTACATTGCCGTTTATAAGTTACGGCGGTACCTCATTGGTTATTTCAATGTGTATGATAGGGATTTTACTTAATATTTCCAAAAAAAGAATAACGAGGATACAGGTTTATGGACAACAAAACTACTAAAAGATATTTCGTAACCGGAGGCGGAACGGGCGGACATATATATCCGGCATTGGCAGTTATTAATGAACTTAGAGCAAACGGAATTGAAGATATTTTTTATGTCGGGAACCCAAAAAATCAAGAATGCGAGCTTGCAAAAGAAAATAATATAAAATTTTTGCCGGTAAATGTTAACGGTATGCCCAGAAAAATGTCTTTAAAATCTTTGTTTTGGGCAATAAAACTTGTTTTTGCGATTTTAAAATGTCTTATTTATGTCAGAAAATACAAACCTGATGTTGTTTTTGCGACAGGAGGTTATGTTTCGGCACCTCTATTATTCGCAGCAAAATTCAAAAATATCCCTTATTTTTTACATGATGCCGACGCTCAAATCGGAGTTGTTACCCGTTGTTTTTCAAGCGGAGCAATAGTCTTATCAACTCCTTTTGAATCCGTTAAAAAGAGTTTGCAAAACGTAAATGTTCAAGTTACGGGAAATCCCATAAGAAATGAATTTTCAACCCTTTCAAAAGAGCAAGCAAGACTAAATCTCGGAATTGAAGATAATTTGACAATTTTAGTTATGGGCGGCTCTCAGGGTGCAAGATCAATTAACAATGCCATTGTTCCGATAGCAAAAAAACTGATTGAGGAATTTAATGTATGTATTATTCATCAATCCGGCAAAAAAAGATATGATGAGGTTTTGGCTCTTTTAAACGAACATTTCCCAGCCTATAAGGAAAATAAAAATTACAGACTTTTACCATATATTGATGATATGCCCTCGATTCTGAAATCATCCGATATTGCAATTGCAAGGTCAGGGTCTTTGAGTTTATCGGAAATTCAAGCATCTAAGGTAGCCTCAATCCTTATTCCTTATCCGTATTCGGCAGGCGGACACCAGCAGAAAAACGCTCAGGAACTTGTAGAACAGGGTTCTGCGGAAATGATTATTGATTTTGAACTAACTCCTGAACTTTTATATAAAAAATTATCAGAGCTTTTGAATAATAAAGACAAATTAATCCAAATGCAAAACAAAGCTATTGAATATTCAAAACCAAATGCAGTAAAACAAATTACAAAAAATATACTCGATTTTTTAAATGAATAAATACTCGGAAATTGAAAAAATATTATTAAAACAGGGGAAGTTCCATATTTCGCTTGAACTTGACCGTATAAAAAAGATTTTAGAGCTTCTCAATAACCCTCAGAAAAAGCTCAAAGTTATTCATATTGCCGGAACGAACGGTAAAGGCTCCGTCAGTGCAATACTTAATCGGATACTTATAGAAAAAGGTTATAAAACCGGACTATTTACCAGTCCGCATCTTGTTAAATATAACGAAAGAATAAAGATTAACGGAATCGAAATTTCTGATGATGTATTTTATGAACTTGTTATAAAAATTACAAACCTTGCTGAAAAAAATGAAATCCATTTGACCGAATTTGAAATTCTGACAGCAGTTATGTATGAATATTTTGCCCGTGAAAAAATTGATTTTGCCGTTACAGAAGTCGGCTTGGGCGGAAGATTTGACGCCACAAATGTTATTGAAAAACCTATATTATCAATTATAACTTCAATTTCTTTTGACCACACAGACAGACTCGGTGACACTATTGAAAAAATTGCCTTTGAAAAAGCCGGAATAATTAAAGAAAATTGTCCTGTTGTTTTTGATAAAAATAATTTAGGGGCAGAAATTCTGACTAAAAAAGCAAAAGAAAAAGCTTCAAAAATATATAATCCGAATAAAGCAAAAATTATTTTTAACGAAAAAAACTTAATTAAATACGGACGGGAAACATTTGAGTTAAACCTTTACGGCAAATATCAGGCACAAAATGCAGCTTTGGCTATATGCAGCACTAATGTTTTAAAAATAGAAAAGCCTGTACTTATAAAGGCATTAAAAAAAGTCAAATGGAGCTGCCGTTTTGAATATATAAAAGAAAAAAATATTATAATTGACGGTTGTCATAATCCTGACGGAGCATTAAATTTAAGAGAAAGTCTTGATTTTTATTTCCCTGATTTAAAAAAGATTTTTGTTTATACAAGCCTCAAAAACAAAGATTATAAAGAAATTCAGAAAAATCTTTTTAATAAAAATGACCTGATTTATCATTACGATATGAAAGACGATAAATTTTTAAAATCAAATGATATTAAAAATTTGACGCAAAGTATTGATATAAACGGGCTAAAAGAATTAATAAACAGCAAAAAACAAAAAGATTTGTTAATAATTTGCGGTTCACTCTATGCAATCGGCGATATTTTGAGTAAAATAAAGTTATGCAATTTTTAGACAAAGTGAAAATCAAAGTTTTGTCAGGTGATGGCGGAAATGGGGCAGTAGCCTGGCGAAGAGAAAAATATGTTGACAAAGGCGGACCGGCAGGCGGTGACGGCGGAAGAGGCGG
Source organism: bacterium (assembly GCA_017444705.1). Classification (GTDB taxonomy): domain Bacteria; phylum Cyanobacteriota; class Vampirovibrionia; order Gastranaerophilales; family Gastranaerophilaceae; genus RGIG3525. The sequence continues at coordinate 3,257 of JAFSWA010000029.1, read as the reverse complement.
GGACGTTTACTTTGTTGCGGATGAAAATGTTTCCACTCTTTTGGATTTTAAATTTCAATCGATTTTTAAAGCACAAAACGGTGAAAACGGCAGACCCAAAAGTCAGCATGGCAGAGGCGGCAAAGATCTGTTTATAAAAGTTCCCGTAGGAACCGTTGTAAAAGATTTGAATACCGGTAAAATTATTGCCGATATAAAAGAGCCTGAACAAACTGTTTTAATTGCAAAGGGCGGCAGAGGCGGCAGAGGGAATATTCGCTTTGCGACAAGCCAAAAAAGAGCTCCGCAGTTTTGCGAACCCGGTGAATGCGGTGTCGAAAGGGATTTGGAACTTGAATTAAAATTAATTGCGGATGTAGGTTTACTCGGTATGCCAAATGCCGGAAAATCTACGCTTATAAGTGTGATAAGTCAAGCAAAGCCTAAAATTGCAGATTATCCCTTTACTACTATTGTTCCCAATCTTGGTGTTGTAAAGAAACCTGACGGAGACAGTTTTGTTGTGGCTGATATTCCCGGGCTTATTGAAGGTGCATCTGAGGGTGTCGGATTGGGACATGAATTTTTAAGACATGTTGAAAGATGCAGATTTTTAATTCATATTGTTGATTTAACACAAAATGACCCTGTTAACAACTTTAATATAATTAATAATGAACTCTCAAAACACGATACAAGACTCGCAAATCTTTATCAGGTTATTGCACTTAATAAAATTGATGCAATTTCGGAAGATGATGTAAAAAAATATTATGAAGAGTTTAAAAAAATATCTGATGATATATTTTTAATTTCTGCGGCAACAAGAGAAAATATAAAAGAACTTGTGAATTTCGTAAGCGAAAAAACAGAAGAAATTCCCAAACCCGAAATTGTTGTTGAGGTTGAAGAAGATTTAGATGCTTATGACAATGATGACAGTAATTTTGAGATTTATAAAGAAAGTAAAGATACGTACAGAGTTCAAGGCGGAAGAATAATAAGGATTGCGAATGTAACGGACGCAAAAAATTCCGAGCAAATTTATCGTTTTCAAAATATTTTAACGGCAATGGGTGTTTTTGAAGCATTAGAACAAGCCGGAGCAAAGGATGGAGATACAATAAAAATCTCGCATTTGGAATTTGGTTATTTTAAATAAATTATGCTTTTATGTCCAAATTCCCCTGAGTAATGTATCTTAAAAACTTACTGACTTCATCTGTATAATTTTCATAATCTTTATTGAGTTTGTGATTTGAAATAAATGTTGGAATAAGAGTTTTTAATAATCTTATTTGTTTTTCAATATTTTCTTTTACTTCCGGTTTAAATTTTATAAAAACAGGCAAAGGAATATCACTTTTCTTCGAATTACATTCTTGGCATACCGCAAGAAAATTATCTCTTCTGTTCGGACCGCCTTTTGCTTTTGCAACAATATGGTCAACCGTTGATGTTATTTTTTCAAATAATTTTATATAAAAAATCCTCGGATCGATATAGCTACCTTTTCTTGCTATATAATCATCCGTACTAAATTCGTTTGTTTCATCAATATCTGCTATAACTTTATTTATCTCTTTGTGAGTTTCATTTTGAGATGATGAACTTATTCCCAAATATCGGGAGCTCCTGACAAATTTTAAAAGCTCTCTGTAATTATATTTTTTTAGTAGTGCATCCCAATATATATCCCCATTTACCTCAATAAGTTCTTTCAATTTTGTTTCGTCTGAATTTTGAATAATATCATAAATTTCTTGGAGTCTTTGTGCAATATCTCTTTTAATTTCTTTTTTGGAAGAAAAAAGTGCATTTCTGATAATTTGATTGTCTGTTGTTAGATTATTTACAAATTGAGATTGAGTCAATATATTAAGAACCTGTTGTTGAAAAGGCGGAAGCAAATAACCTTTTTCTCTGGCATTTTCTATTAAATCCGTTGTAAACTCAGTATCCGAATCAGAATAAAATATTCTGTTAAGAGTTTTTAATGAAATCATTTCTCTCCCGCAATAAGCACAAGGAATCTCATCAAACCTTGTCAGTTTGAAATCCTCAGGAAGACTGTCATTTTGCGGTTCTATATATATGTAAGGTCTCGGTCTTATTTCCATATTAAATTTAAGTATAAACAAAAATAAATTTGCTTTTTTATCACTTAAAGTTTTTTTATTGTAACAAATTGTATCAATTTACGAAAAATCATTAAAGTTTTACAAAAAAATGCCGATATAAAGAATATGAATAATTGGGGGCAAAACAAATGAATGATTATGTACAAAACAAACAAATTGTATTAAAAGAATTGGAGTCATTAATTTCAGGAAATAAAAATTACCAAGTTGATGAAGAAAATGAAAATATGATAATTTATTGCAACTACATGAAGTGTTTTTATCTTTCCTGCTCAACAAACAATTAAAATATAAGGTATTAAAACACTCTATTTTTCAATAATAACACCTTCAACTGATTTTTCGGTTTTGAAGCTGTCATTTAGGCTGTTTACAAGATTTGCATAAGTATCCGCATTATAGAACTTTCCGTTTGTAACAAGTGCGGCACATTTCAGTTGATCCATTGCGTTAATATCATTTACGGAAAAAGCTATTACATCTATTTGAACATCATTTCTTTCTTGAATTATTTTCAAAGCATAACTGCACGGACTTTCATCACAAGTTTCTCCGCCGTCAGTCAAAACAATAATCCTCTTTTTCCCCTGCCAAAGTCCAAAATCATTTTTTAACGATTGCTTAATTGAATAAGTAATCGGAGTCATTCCTATCGGAGCAATCCTTTCAAGCTCTCTGTATATTTTTTTAAAATTATTTGCATCAATAGGCACAACTAATTTTGACGCCATGCAGGCATCAATCGGCGTTACTCCGCCTCTGTGACCGTATATTCTCAATCCTATCTGTGCTGACTTTGGAATTTTTGGCAAAATTTCATATAATGCTCTCAATGCAACTTCTATTTTTCTTTTATTTCCCAAATATTCATTCATGCTATTTGAAAAATCTACAAGAAAAATAATTTTTTCTTCCTCTGTATTAATTTTTGAAGGGGAAAATCCCTTATATGAATAGACATTATATCCGCTTTGTGCCGAAACACCCAAAATCGGATAATTGCAAAAAATTAGTAATAATATTAAAATATATATTGGTTTTTTCATAATCGACCTCATACAAAATTAATGTTATAAAGGAGCAAAAATGGATTTTTTTGAAACAATTTACAAAAGAAAAACTATAAGAAAATATGAT
>JAFSWA010000028.1 GCA_017444705.1 bacterium | reverse complement strand
TATTAAGACAATAATAATTATTAATATCAGAAATAAAATATTAAAAGTTGTATCGTTTATAGATATGGTTTGTCCGAATACATTTATCTCTCCGATACTTTCATCTTCCATATCTTTTGTTGTTACATAACAAAGATTTAACGGAGATGTTTCATTTGATATTGCAGAACCTACCGATTCAACGGATATGAGTTTTGCAAAATCTCTGTCAACGGCTTCACCTATGTCAATAAATTGTTCGGTTGAATAGGTGTTATTTTCCATATAATCAACATTGCCCCTTAGCTCCATTCTTTGAAGAAGCTGCTGGGCACTGAGTAAATCGGTTCTGCTTATAACAAAAAGTGATGACGCAGGATAAATTGACAAATTGTTTTGCAGTGACAATGCCAAAGATTCATAAATTTCTTCCGCAGAAAAAGTTTTAAGAGGTAATGGCATGTCGTTTATTTCTCTTATTGTCTGACCTATCATAGAAATAAGAGTAAAACCGTTATTTGTAATCTGAACAAAATTCCATATTTCACCGGAATTTATCTGTTTATCAAGTCTGCCCAAATAAATAAGTGCATTTAAAACAGAAGAATAAGGGTTATTAATTGAAAACTTATCTATACCTACATTTGCTAAAGCATCTTTAATATTATCAACAACTGTTTCTTGTATTGCCGAATATACAACAGGAACAGACTCCGAAGCACTTCCCGGATATAAGTGGTAAGCTATAACAGGCTCATGCCTTTTAAAAAGGTAAGACTCTTGTGCATATGTCGCCAAAACTGTTCTTATTTCAGAATCATCAAAACTTGACTGAACCTGAGCTGTGGAGAAATGAATACTTGGAATACTTATTGATATATCAACATTTTTTAAATTTAACTTCATTTCATCCAAAACACTTTTTAATTGTGAAGCGAATTGCAGATAATCTGCTAATTCTTTTGTCTGAAAGTTATATCCAACCTCGACTTGTTCATAATGGGTAACTTTTTTTTGATCCATATCAACAACTGCAACTTCCATTCTGTTGTCGATTGTTACCGTTACACCTACTTTTGAAACTTTGCTGCTTGTAAAAAACATTTTCTTAATCCGTAATTTTCTTTTGACTTTAAAAATATTATACTATAATAATAAAGAAAAGAAAAATTTTTTACAAAATGTCAAACGAAAATATTAAAAATCAAATAGAAAAAATAAAAAAGAAAAAAAATGCCGTAATTTTGGCACACAGTTATCAAAATCTTGAGATTGACGAAGTTGCCGATTTTACGGGTGATAGCTTGCAACTCAGCCGTCTTGCCGCATCAACGAATTCTGATATCATAGTTTTTTGCGGTGTATATTTTATGGCGGAAACTGCAAAAATTCTTTCTCCAAAAAAGAAAGTTCTGTTACCAAATGTTAAGTCGGGTTGTCGAATGGCAGATATGATTGATCTTAATCAAATAAAAACTTTTAAAAAAGCTCATCCGAATATTCCTGTTGTGTGTTATGTTAACTCAACTGCTGAGGTCAAAAGTGAATCTGATGTTTGTGTAACAAGTTCAAACGCATTGAAAGTCGTTAAAAATCTCGGAGCAAAGGAAATTTTGTTTGTTCCTGATACATATTTGGGTACATGGGTTTCTGAAAAATTGCCCGATGTCAATATAATTACATATCCGGGTTATTGTCCGACGCATCTTAACATAATGGCGGAAGATATAATAAACAAAAAAGAAGAAAATCCGAATGCGATTGTTTTGGCACATCCCGAGTGTCACAAAAGTGTTGTTGAGTTAGCTGATTTTGCAGGTTCAACTACGCAGATTATGGATTATGTTTTTAAGTCAAATGAAAAAGAATTTATAATAGCCACCGAAAAAGGTGTAGTTGACAGACTATCAAGAGATTTACCGCAAAAGAAATTTATACTTGCTTCCAAAAGAGCGGTTTGTCCGAATATGAAAAGACATTATCTTGAAGATGTTTTAACATGTCTTGTTGAAGAAAAATACGAAATAGATGTTGACGAAAATTTGGCTAAAAAAGCTTTAATGTCGATTGAGAGGATGTTTGAACTGTGCAAATAGAGGATTATATTTTCGGGAAGAATGCCGTTTTGGAAACGCTCAGAACGAAAAAACGTACGATTAATAAAATATTATTTCAAAAAGGTTTACATACTGATTCAAAAATTGAAGAAATAATAAATTTGGCGAAACAAAATAATATTTTGTTTCAATTTGCACCAAAGGAAAAATTTTCTCAATTTAAGGAATATTCCTATCAGGGTGTTGTGGCAATGTGTGCCCCCATAAAATATAAGGACTTGTATGAATTTATAGAGCATGCCCCAAAAAATGCAAAAGTTATAGTTCTTGACGGGGTTGAGGATCCTCACAATGTCGGTTCTATAATAAGAACAGCTGTCTGTGCCGGATTTGATGCGGTAATATTACCTAAAAGAAGGAGTGCTGTTGTTAATTCTACGGTGGCAAAAAGTTCAGCAGGTGCAATAAATCATATAGACTTGATAATTGTCAATAGCCTGTCGGGTGCAATAGAAATACTCAAAAAAAACAACTACTGGGTAATTGCTACTGAAGCAAAAGCAAAGGATAATTATTTTGAAGTTGATTATACTAACTCAAATATAGTTATCGTAATGGGTTCGGAAAAATCAGGAATTTCAAAAACTATATTAAATCAGGCGGATTATAGGGTTAAAATACCAATGCTTATGAATTTTGACTCTTTAAATGTAGCAAATGCAGCAGGTATAATCATCTACGAAACAGTAAAACAAAATATACAAAATCAGAAAAATGTAGTATAATTATCGAGGGAAACATGGAATCGATAAAAGTGGACGATTATAAAGATATAAGTCAAAACGAAATAGATGATGCAATTAATTCGGCTCAGGATGAAACTGAAATTTCCGATGATAGTGCCGAATCGAAACGCAGCAGTTCTTCTGTGACGGAATCAGGTTCGATAGGTGATGATTCTGTTCAAATGTATATGCGAAATATAGGTAAAATACCTCTTTTAACCGTTGAAGAAGAAGAACAAATAGCCGCAGACATTAATTCTGATGAAGAAAAGGTTAAGAAAAGGGCTATAGAAAAACTTATAAACTCGAACTTGCGACTTGTTGTAAGTATCGCAAAGAGATATATAGGACGTGGTTTATCGTTTTCAGACTTGATTCAGGAAGGTAATATCGGGTTGATGCGAGCGGTTGAAAGATATGACTACACAAAAGGATATAAATTTTCAACCTATGCAACTTGGTGGATTCAACAGTCAATTACAAGAGCAATTATTGATAAGGCAAGAATTATTCGTTTGCCTGTCCACATGATAGAATTAATATCAAAAATTAAAAAAGCAACTATTGATTTGATAAATGAAAAAAATACGGCTCCTACAAAAGAAGAGATTGCATATAAGTTAAATATTTCAATGTCAAAGTTGAATAGAGTTTTAGAAGCCGCACAAGGAACAATAAGTATAGAAACCCCGACTTCGGGCAATGACGATTCTCTTAAATTGGTTGATTATATTGTGGATGAAACCGGTGAAACTCCCGATAACAAAGTTTATACATCAAATTTATATGAAGATGTATCAAGAATGTTAAAACATCTTACGGAAAAAGAACGTGATGTTTTGTGTTTAAGGTACGGTTTATATGAAAGAGGAGAAAAAAAGACCTTGGAAGAGATTGCACAAGCTTATGGTGTTTCGAGAGAAAGGGTTCGCCAGATTGAAAACAGGGCTATGGCAAAGTTGAAAAAATTGTGTACCAAAGAAAAATCTCCTCAATTTGCCGAAAATCTAAAAAATTATTTTATGATACAGTAAATTAAAACCGTGCTTAATTTTGATATTTTTATGCTGCATTATTAATTGTTTGGTAAAAAACAAGGTGTTTTGTAATTCTATGTAACAAATTTTTCATAATTAGTCAAAAAAGATTTTTTTTGGTTGTTAAAGTGATAGAATAGGAAAGTAATAGTGGAAGGGCAAAAAAATGGAATTTACAATGACTGCGGCAGAACATGAAAGAAAAATTAATCCGACACATGATATAAAATTGTTTTCCGGTCGTTCAAATTTAAAATTATCACAAGAAATTGCTGATTATTTGGGTACGACTGTCGGACCGATTTTAATTAAAAACTTTGCTGACGGAGAAATTTATGTTCAGATTCAGGAAAGTGTCAGAGGGGATGATATTTTTATAGTCCAGCCGCTTTGTAATCCTGTTAATGAAAATTTAATGGAATTATTGATTATAATTGATGCATTTAAACGTGCAAGTGCAAAGACCATTACAGCTGTTATTCCCTATTACGGATATGCAAGACAGGACAGAAAAACCTCGGGTCGTGAAGCTATTACCGCAAAACTCGTTGCAGATATGTTGACAACGGCAGGTGCAAACAGAGTACTTGCAATGGATTTGCATACAGGTCAAATCCAAGGCTTTTTCAATATTTTGGTTGATCACATTTATGCTACCCCTGTTTTGGTTGATTATATTAAGTCATTGAATATTTCCCCCGACGAAATGGTTGCAATAAGCCCTGATACAGGCGGTGTACAAAGAACAAGACATTTTGCAAAGGATTTGGGTTGTTCACTTGCCATTATAGACAAACGTCGTGATAAGCATAACGAAGCTATTGCTTCACATGTTATCGGTGAAGTTAACGACAGACATTGTATAATTTTTGATGATATTATTGATACGGCAGGAACTATTTGTGAGGCTGCAAGAGTTTTGAAAGAAAAGGGTGCAAAAGATATTTATGTATGTGCGGCACATCCTGTTTTTTCGGGTCCTGCTCTTCAAAGATTAGAAGAAGCTCCGATTAAAGAGGTTGTGGTTTCAAATTCTATACCTTTGGGTTCAAATATTCCCGAAAAGATTAAACAACTTAGTGTTGCTTCTTTGTTGGGTGAGGCTATATCAAGAATACATGATGATGAATCCGTAAGTTCTTTGTTCGGATTTGAAAAAGAAATGACAGTATAATAACCACAAGAGGATAAGGGAAAAACGGATGCTTTTTGAGCATCCGTTTTTAATATATTTATTTTGTTATTCCTTCCGGAAGAAGTCTGTAACCGCCGCCATAAATTGTTTCTATGTATTTTCTGCCCTCTGAAATTTTGTCTATTTTACTTCTCAAATGGCGGATATGAACTCTTATTGTTTCTAATGTATCATCAGGTGCGTAACCCCAAATATCATTGAGTAATTTTGCCCCTGAAACCATATTGCCGTGGTTTTGCACAAGGACGTTAATAATATCATATTCAATCGGGGTTAATTTTGCAATTTTACCTTTTATATCAACGCTGTAACTTTCGGGTAAAAGCGTAATGTCTCCGATGGTTAAAAGTTCTTTTGATGATAAAGATTCAAGCGTTCGATGAGTTCTTTTTAGTAATGCCCGGATTCTCACTTTTAGTTCTTCAATCTCAAAAGGTTTGACAAGATAATCGTCAACACCGATATCAAAACCTTTAACTTTATCGTCAAGTTGTCCGAGAGCGGTCAGCATTAAAATAGGAATTTCTTTTGTTGACGGATTTTCCCTGATATATTTTGCAACTGTATAGCCGTCAATATCAGGCATCATAACATCCAAAATTACAATGTCGGGAAGTTCCTGTTTGCAAAGAGCAAACCCTTTTATGCCGTCAAGTGCTGAAATGACGATATATCCTGACATTTCAAGATTTATTTTTATTAATTCATTTATAGCACTGTCGTCATCAACGACCAAAATTTTATTCATATTTTTCCCCCATTATCCCGGACAAATACTTTCCCAATCTGTATTATCGTCATCTTCTTCTCCGGGTTCAATAATTTTGTCACCCATTTCAAGCATTACCATAAGTGATAATTTCAACTGTTTTTTGTAATTAGCGAGTGCTAATTCTCTTGTTTTGGCACAAAAGGCAAAGCTCGGAATTTCTTTTATTTCAATATAGTGATAAGGATTTCCGTTAAAATCGAGGTCAGTTCCCTCAATAAGTGTCCACTCTAAATTAAGATAATAATCTAAATCTTTTTCCATAGCTTTAAAATCCAAAATTCGATACATTCAACGGCTGCGTAATCATAATACCGTCGCCGCCCATAACATCGACCTGTTTACCTTCGATATAAAGATAAATATTTTTATCCGGAAGAATTGCGACAACTGTTTTTACAAGCTGTTTCAGACGATTATTAATACTTTCCGTTCCGCCGCCGTATTGAAATTCCGAATTAAAGTTGATAATTATTTTATCATCACTGTTTATAACTGACAAAAGCTTTGTCCCGTCAGGAATTTCCGTATAAATTCCCGCTTTTCTTTCTTCTGCGTTTGGACCTTTCAAAAGACTGTTTATAGCGTTTTTTAGTGTTAAATCTTTGAGTTCTCTTTTTGAAATATAACTTTCGGCTTCGCCGTCTTTATTGAGTTTCAGAAAATAAATTCTTGCCGTATTTGCAAGTTTTTCTTTTTCATCAGGGTCACCCAAGATTCTTTTGCCCTCTTCGCTTAGTTCAAGTTCTTCGGGTTCTTGTGTTTTTTGTTCAATTTTGCCGAAACTGTCGGGTAAATTTATTTTTGCATTCGGGAAAAAAGTGTCTTTAATCCAGAAGCAACAAATTATAAACATTAAAGCTATTACCGTTTTTGAAAACCAATTCATTTTAACCTCTTAGTTATTTTTTGGAATATACAAAACTCCGTCAATTTTCATTTCATTTTTTTCTATTATAGCATTTTTTATTATTGTGTAACCTTTTGTGTTTTCTGACAGCTTAACCTCAAAGGTGAACGGATTTACGAGGTTAACCAAACTTAACAAATATTGAAGATTTTTTCCGAGGTCGGAATTTTGAATTTTAATATTATCATATTTTATTTTGCCGTTAACAACACTCAGCCCGGAAGTTGCAGTGATTTTCTTTGATTCTGTACCCCAAAAAACAGGACTCATTACATTAGCAACAAAAACAAGTCTGTTATTTACTATTGAGATTTTCATATAGCTCAATTTAAAAAGAACCTGTCCAAAAATGGTTACTTTTGCCGATTCAACCATTTTGAGATATTGAGGATTGCTCATTGTTTTTTCCAAATCATCAGAGTTTATTGCCCCTGAAAAACTCATTACAAAATTTTCTTTAAAGAGTAAATTATTATCTTTTACCCAAATATGATTGTAGTCGCATACAGTTTGTGCATCAAATTCAGAAACGTAAATCCCGCCGAGGTTAAGTGATTTTGCACTGATAGTCATTTTTTTAAAAATGCCTTGAATCAATGAACCGAGTGAATATGGGTACAATTCAATGTTAACATTAGACCCGAGCTGTGCTTTTATAGTCTTTTGGATAGCGAGTTCAGCCGCCTTTGACGATGTAAAAGTTGAACCTGTAACCGCACTGATTATTTTCGATAATTTGCTGCCGGTTTCTTTCTCTTTCGGGACGGCACAATATTTTGCTTCGTAAACTTCTGCAAATGCAGGTATAACAGTAATTATTAAAGCTGTAATTAATATAAAAATCTTCTTCATAAAATAATAATATCACTAAATTGGAAATATAGATAATAATATACATCTTTAAAAGACATCAATGACATGTTGTTCTTATTGTTTCTTTGTTCATATTCATGCAACTTTTTGAAATATTTAAAAATTATTTGACATAATTTTGTATAAGGATTTAATAATTTGAGCGTTCCGTCAAGCTTTTTTCAAATTGAGCAAGGCTATCTTCCCCGACTAATTGCTCCAATGTCGAACGGACATATAAAAAATCCGTACGAGCTTGATTTCTTTCCTCAACAGCCTCTTTATAATAAGTATCCAAAATTTGCAATATTTCTTTTTGCGAATCGGAATGTTGCTCTGTCAGATTTTCTCTTTTTACGACAATACCGTTCAAATCGTTCAAATATTCCCGTTTTTTCATATAATCATAATATGTTTCCGTCAAGTTTTTTTGTAAATCATCTATCTTCCTTACCAAAACTACCATATCCGCATCGTTAACTTTTGAATATTTATAGTTCAAATCATTATCGGTTATAGATAAATTATTAAGTAAAGTTCCGCTCATTAATGCCGCCGTACCGACAAACGGGTCGCCGACACCAAGTCCTGCAAGAGATGTAACGCTTGCCAGCGGTCTTATCACTTTTTTGATTACGTTATTTGAAGGTTTATCTTCATCAGGATTTGACAGTTTATAAATAGCGAATTTTACTGATTCACTCTTGCTCGCTGCCCCTATCCACAGTGTTTTTAAGTCTTCAAGAACGTATTTTTGTTCAACCTTTAAATCAGCAATCATATCTTTTGAAATATTATTTAAGGTTAAATCAGCATAAGTTACATTTTTTACTGCCTCTTTTTCCTTTTGCAAAAGCACTTCCGTAGAAACAAAATCAGTATCTATAATCTCATATTTTTTTTCAATTTCATCACTTGTACCTAATCTGTATTCGACAGGCAAAGGCATTTTTACATCCTGCAAAATTATTGCCGAAACTTTCGGACATATTAAAAATAAGGCTATTAATAAAACAAATTTTTTCATTGAACGGTTTGCTCCTTATTCTTAAATGTTGAGGGGTCAAGTAATTCATTTTTAAGAGTATATTGATAAAGATTAAGTTTTTCTATTGCCTTATCTCCGCTCAAACGCTGTAATTCAAGCAGATATTTTTTTGCCTGATAAGTCTGCTGCTCTTCTTTCAAAATTGCTTTTTCATACAAATGCTCCGACAAAAACATTTCAAGGGTATCTTGATTTTTCGTTGCATTATTGAAATTTTTATTATAAAGAATTATTTGTTCTCTTGTATCTTTTATCTGAGAAAGAGAACTTTTATAGCCATAGTATGATTGAATAATATCATCCTGTAAATCTTCTATTACCCCTGCAAGCTCAATCAATTCGGTATCAGTCAAAGGATTTTCTTTCGGCATGGTTCTGTTAGTTATTAAGCTGCTTATAATATGACCTGCTGCATAAGCTCCCGTCTGTATGGTTGTATTGCTTCCGGCAAAACTCGGAAGAAATGATGCTCCGCTGACAAGAGCAGATACTGTTTTTGCCATCAGTGATGAATGAATTCGTCTTTGTGAATCAGGAGATGCAAGTTTTTTTAGTGCAAATTTAATAAGAGTATTTCTCTCTACTGCTTCTTTCCAAAGCATATCAATATCTTCAAGGTCTTTTTCCTGTTGAAGCATTATTACTCCTCTGATTACAACCTCGTCATTGAGAATAATTTTATCAGTCTTCGCCTCTATTGCGGGGTTAAGTTTTATTTTTTGAATCTCATCATTTCCCAAATTCAGTGTTTCTTCGGCACATGCCAAAGTTTGCACCGCAAAAGCCGATATTAAAATAAAAGATAAAATCCTCTTCATAATAATCTTATAGCATAAAATAACTTACTTAACTATAAAAATTTAGTTTTGTAAATTTCATAAATTATTGCACAACACTAAGTTTTGGGCGGGAAACTTTTGCCGGCGGCTCGTAACAGTCAAGGCATCTTGCTTCATATGTTTCATCGCCGCCAATCATAATCTGAGGTGAATTTTTTCCCGCAGGAGCACCGTTGATAAGTCTTTGGGTTCTGACTCCATACTCGGAACCGCACTTCATGCAAATTGCCATAAGTTTATCTACTCTGTTAGCAATTGCCAGCAACTGAGGCATGGGACCAAAAGGCTCCGCTTTAAAATCCAAATCAAGCCCGCATGCTATAACTTTCTTATGCTGTGATACAAGTTCGTTTACTACATCAACAATTTCTTCATCAAAAAATTGGATTTCATCTATTGCAATAATTTCATCTTTTTCTTCAACCACATCAAGAACTTCTCTTGATGTTTTAACTTTTATTGCATCAAGACTCAATCCGTTACGGGAAGCTACTCTGTTTTCACCCTCACGAGTATCTATGTCTGGTGAAATAATCTTAATATTCTTTTGTGCTATTTGAAACCGTCTTATTCTTCGTAAAAGTTCTTCTGTCTTTCCGCAACTCATAGGTCCGGTTATTATTTCAAAACCATAATAATTATCAAGTTCTCGCATGCTTTCCCCCAAAATGATTTTTCTCCATTATACAATTTTAAAAAATTTATAGCAAATTTTTTTTTATTCCGTTTTTAAAACGATATGATTTCAGCAGTATCAAATATACATTTTTGTAACAAATACCCGAAAGCGGTTTCTTTTGGCTCTTTAGAAAGAGAAGTTTTTGAAGATAAAGAAAGAACAAAAATAAAACACAGAAATAACACTAATTTATTTCGAAATGATATTAATTGGAACAGAGTAACAAAATTTATAACATCGGGTAATAAACCTAAAAAGATATACTGCTATGCGTGTTCCGACGGCTCTGAGCCTTATACAATCGCAATTATGCTAATTTCAAAATTAGGCTGGGACGGTGCTAAAAAATATTTTCCTATTATAGCAAAAGATATTGACCCATATGCAATTCACAGAGCAAAAAGCGGTTATATTAAATTAATGCCCACTGATATTATAGCTATGATGGAACATCAAAAAGCACCTTTATCGGATTTTTTTATATTTAAAAGAAATTGTCATATCCCAAATTGGAAATATTCAACATTTAAGGTATCTGATAAATTAAGGCAATGTGTTTATTTTGAAAAAGGGGATATTTTAACTGATATAGGCTCCTTAAATTATGACAATGCCATTATATTTTTTAGAAATGTATGGCCGTATCTGAATGAAGAACAACAGGATAAATTAATGTCATCTTTTGCAAAAAATTTCAAAGAAAATTCCGCTGTTATTGTAGGAGGTTTTGACGAAGACCCAAAAGAAAACTATTTTCTATATACCGATTTTGAAAAAAAGATGAAAAAACACGGACTTTATAATACAAAGCCTCGAACCTACCAAAAATACAATACAAAAACTTTTAGGGATTTTATTAGGGTTCTTTGGTCTAAGATTATTTATTAATCCTTGATTTCATTTATTGCAAAATCAATTGCACCCGAATTTTCTCTGAAAATTTTTGCTGCATCCTCGCATGCCTTTGAATAAAACTCTTTGTCAGTTAAAAGTTCCGACAGTTTAACAGTCAACTCAGGTTGATTGTTGACAATAAAAGCGGCATTTGTTTTGGTCAAACTATTGTAAATATCTTTAAAATTAAATACAGTAGGTCCTGATACAACAGGTTTATCCCAAATATTTGCTTCTAACGGATTATGTCCGCCGGTGGTTGAAAAAGAACCGCCGATAAATGCCGTATAGCATATTGAAAACATTTTTCCCAATTCACCCATAGTATCAAGCATAATAATATCATTACCTTCAAAATTACTGTTCATTGAACGTTTACCGTACGGCAATTTGGTATTTTTTATAAGTTCTTCAACTGTGTCATATCTTTGAGGATGTCTTGGTGCAAGAAGAAGCTTTAACTCCGGGTGATTTTTCTTTAAATCCACATAAGATTTCAGAACAATCTCATCCTCTCCTTTGTGTGTACTCGCAGCAATAAGAACTTTATAATTATGAGTTTTAAGCTCGTTTTTCAAACTCTCAACTTTATCAGGCGAAAGATTTTTTGAAATATCAAATTTCAAATTTCCCATACATTTTGTTATTTCTTTCGGAGCTCCTATATCAATTATTCTTTGAGCATCGTCTTTTGTCTGCATAAGAATTTTGGTATATCGTTTTAAAATATTTTTGAAAAAGAAACTCGCTTTTTTATAACCTTTATATGAATGCGGAGAAATTCTTCCGTTTACAACATAAATTTGAGTTTTTGCTTTATTTACAAGGTAAACAAAGCAAGGCCAAATTTCCGTTTCCGCCATGACAATTTTTTCGGGTTTGTATGTATTTAAAAATGAACGAACCGAAAAGCAGAAATCATACGGGAAATAAGCGATTTCATCAACATAGTTTGTAAGTTTTTTAACGGCAACTTCCCGTCCGGTTTTTGTTACTGTTGTTAATATAATATTATAATCTTTAAATTCTTCTCTTGCTTTTTTCACCAGTGCCTCAACCGCATTGACTTCTCCGACGGAAACAGCATGAAAAATTATAGTTTTTTTTGATGCACTTTGGGTTTTGTCAAAATCGTAAAACCCTATTTTATGCCAAAATCCTGCTCTGAATTTCGGCTGAATTATAAACGCCAATAGAATTAGCGGAGATAATATAACTGCCAAAATAATTAATAAAGTTTGATAAATTACAATAAAAAGCATTTTTCCTCTCAATTTTTCTTTAATTTTACTTCAAAGTTATTTCTGTTTCAAAATATCTGCTCCAAGGGTATGAACATTTGATTTCTCCGTTGTAATGAAACAGTTTTTTAACTTTATTTATGTAAGATTCCATTTCCATATTTAAATATGATAAATCCAAACTTTTTATTTCGTCTTTCAACTTTTTTCTGACATTAGCCTGATAAGCCCAATCATCAAGCAGTCTGACTATTTGTAATTTTTGAAAATCTTTTTCCGAATAAGAACCCGCCATATACTTTGTAATTGCGGCACTTATTGCGGAACCAAGCGTATTACCGGTTGTATTCCACCCTGCATATCCCAAAAACAAAAGCGAATTAAACATATCAATATTTTTTGAAATGAAATTATTATCCGCACCGTTTGCATTAACAATATCTGCGACAAAATAAGGCTTTAAATAAGCCATTTTTTTTACATTTGATTTAGCGGCACTTCCAAGCATCAAATCACCTTGTTCTTGTTCAAAATTATTAACGTGCATGATTATATCCGCATCAGCTTCTTTTTCTGCAATAATTCCGCCTGCTGTTCTTATTTGCTGAATGCAGCATTCTCTGACAGAAATATCTTCATATTTTGAAATTTTATGAAAAGTTGCAGGACTTGCATAATCAATAAAAATTTTCGGCTTTTTGGGCGAATCTTCGTACATTGCATATGTCATAAGAGTAAGCGGAATTTCATCCGCACCCGTTTTAACAATTCCGCCTTTTAGTTTTATACAATTCGCTTCTTTTACGTTAAATCCGTATTTAGCACAATCGTCCATTGAAAAAATGAGTTTTTTGAATAATCCTTGTTTTTGTTTTTCAAGATAATAAAGATTTATATCATAATTTCTCTTTCTTGTTTTTATATAATCGTATAAAATTTCATCGGGAATAGTTCTTTCAATGCAAGTATATTTGGAGTGAGCCTCATTTTCTTTTGTTATTTGTGATTTGTGAAGATTAAAAGAATAATCAAAAAGTTTTTTCCCGTACGTATCCCAATAAAACTTTTCTTCTTCGTTTATATTGTTATTTGAAATTCTCATAATACTTGAAAAAGCATAGACTTTTATATTTTTCTTTTTAACTATATCTAAAAAAGTATTCACTCTTGCAAGAATATCTTCAAAACTTTCCGGACATCTTCTTGAATTAACAAGTCCGCCGTATGCAATTGTATCAAGAGCAATAATGAGTGCGTCAATATTTTCAAGCCGCCTTAACCAATCAAAAAGAGAAACGATTTGAGAAGAAGTTTTTAATCCTCCCAAAAGATTCCTCGGCGGCAAGATAAGCTCAATATCTTTGTCTATTGAAGCTGTCATCTTTGGTAGCTGATAACAAACAGGTCTGTTATCTATTGGTATCATTGCAATTCTTTTCATAAATATATGATACCAAATTGCATAAATATATTCAATAAAAATGTCAAACCGACCTGTACCCTCGCAATTGTACATGTCATTGCGAAAAACCGTACAAGTGAGCGGCAGCGAAACCGGGTATGCGAGGGTTGAGAGCTTTACTGCACCGAAAATGCAAAAGCGATTGTAAGTCGGGCAATATGTACCCGACATTTTATTTTGGATTACTTCGCTTACGCTCGTAATGACATGTCATTACGAGGGGTCGCATTTTGCGACCCCGTGACAATCCAATTTTTAAACCGTTGGGCAAGTATGTCCAACTTACTATTTATATTTGTCGGGTTAAATACGACCTATGTGCTGCGTTCTCTCTCCTTTGGAGAGAGTAAAATTTCTTAACGAGCGAAATTCCGGACGGACGAAGTCCGGTAAGCGAAAACAATAGCGAATACAAAACGATAGTTTTATGAGCGGC
>JAFSWA010000027.1 GCA_017444705.1 bacterium | reverse complement strand
TTAAGAAAAGATATTGAAATAGATGAAGAGACCAAAGAAAAATCTCTTAAAGTTATAAAAAAACAATCCGAGCGGTTATCAAGAATGATTGAAGATTTACTTGTTATACCTGATATAGAAAATTCAAAACTGAATATCAAACTTGAAACAATTAATATTGAAGAATTAAAAGAAAATCTTTTGGCTCTAAAAATTCATGAAAACAGAGAATACATCATCAATGTTAAAGACGGGATACACAGTCTTTATGCTGATAAAGACAGGTTGGAGCAAGTTATAATTAACATTTTGGAAAATGCCAATAAATATGCATACGAGGGAACACCAATTACTGCAAACCTATTTAGAAGAGGAAATAAAGCGGTTATTTCCGTTATTAATAAAGCGGATTACATTCCGCCGGAAAAGATAAAAACTCTTTTTGAAAAATTCACGAGATTAGATGATAAAACAACGAGAACAACAAGAGGAACGGGATTAGGACTATTTATAGTTAAAGGTCTTGTGAATGCAATGGGCGGCGAAATTACTATAACATCCACTCCCGAAAATGAATTTATTGTTGAAATATCACTGGATATGGCATAATGAACGAAAAATTTATGGAAATAGCTGTTAAATTGGCACAAAACTCAGAGGAAGACATTCCTGTCGGAGCCGTAATTGTCAAAGACGATGAAATTATTGCCATCGCTAATAATAAAAAAGAAAAGACAAATGACGTTACAGCACATGCGGAAATTCTCGCAATAAAAGAGGCAGGGAAATTTTTGGGAAATTGGAGGCTAAATGACTGCGAATTGTATGTAACCTTAGAGCCATGTCCGATGTGTGCATGGGCAATTATGCAATCAAGAATAAAAACGGTTTATTTCGGTTCATACGACAACCTGTACGGAGCATTTGGGTCAAAAATAAATCTGGCAGAAATTTCTAATTCAAAAATCGCCGTAAAAGGCGGAATTATGGAAGAAAAATGTGATAAAATATTAAAAGAGTTTTTCAAAAGGGTAAGAAATGATAACTAAAAACGAACTTGATAAACTTGTAAAACATTATGAAGTGAGGAGTTTTATAAACAACGACCCGTCTTTATTTTTAAGACGCTACAAAGATGAAATTAATATTGAAATTTCAGCTTTTATCGCAGCTCTTTTCGCTTTCGGCAAAAGAGAAGCTTTTATCACTAAGCTTAATTACATTTTCAATAAAATGGCACCTTCTCCGTATAAATTTCTTATGGAATATGACGGAAAAGGCTTTGATGGATTTAAATACAGGTTTATTAAAGAAAATGATTTGGATGAATTGCTATTTTGTCTTAAAAAACTATATTCAGAGGGGAAAACTATAAAATCGCTTTTTGAATACGGTTACAAAACTTCAAAAGATGTGAAAGGGATGTTGCAAATTGTTGTTGATTATTTTTATTCAAATGCAAAAAATCCGGAAAGCAGAGGATTTAAGCATCTTTTACCTGACCCCAAAAAAGGGAGTGCATTAAAAAGATTTTTTATGTTTCTAAGATGGATGGTACGTGCCGGCGAAGTTGACTTAGGTGTTTGGAAATTTATACCAAAGTCAGAACTTCTTATTCCTATGGATACTCACGTTGTGCAGCAAGCACGTAAAATGAAGCTACTTGATTCGGTTAAAGCGGATTATAAAACTGCACAAAAATTAACAGAAGTTTTAAAACAATTCGATTCCGACGATCCTGTTAAATATGATTTTGCCCTATTCGGATACGGAATTGACACTGATTAATATTTAATATATTATTTTTTAAAAGGAGTATGATATGCCGATAAATAAAATTAATACGAGTTTTTGTGCAACTATAAAGGGTGACCAAGCTAATATTATAAAACTTAGCATGAGAAACGGCTTGAGTAAAGAACAGCTAAGAAATGATATTAAAATCATACATAATGCCTGCCCTAAAACAGAGGATAAAGTCTACTTGTATTACAGAGACAGATATGATATTTATGAAAATTTTAAAGGTGTTCGTTCGGGAGTGAAAGTTTTTAAAGACGGTGTTTTGTTAGAGAAAAATATTGACCCGAGAGATACAAATCCGAAATTTTTGCTGCATAAGTTTGCGACAACAGTCAGAGATTTAGTTTCAGGTGCAATTCAGCGCGATGAAACAGTAAAATTATATGACAGATATTAGTATTTTTATAAATATTTATAAGCATAAGGTGTAATAAATTTGCTTGAAATTTATGTTTATTTGTAGTAAATTTCACATGAATACGGATATTTAAAAAGGAGATAAAAATGGCTGAAAGAAAATTAGTAGGAACAGAAGAGATGTTCAAAAAAGCATTGGCAGGCGGATATGCTATCGGTGCTTACAATGTTAACAACATGGAAATTTTACAAGGTATAGCCGAAGCAGCGGAAGAAACACGTTCACCTATTATTTTACAGGTATCGGCAGGGGCAAGAAAATATGCAAATCAAACATACCTAATCAAATTAGTTGAAGCGGCACTTGCGACAACAACAGTGCCTATCGCTCTTCACTTAGACCACGGAGCTGATTTTGAAATTTGTAAAGCATGCATAGATGGAGGTTTTTCATCAGTCATGATTGACGGAAGCAGATTCCCGTTTGAAGAAAACGTCGCAGTTACAAAACAAGTTGTTGAATATGCACATGCAAGAGGAGTTTCAGTTGAAGCAGAACTCGGAAAACTTGCAGGAGTTGAGGATGACGTTAAAGTTTCTGATAAAGATGCAAAATATACAAATGTAAAAGAAGCTGTTGAATTTGTAAAACAAACCGGCTGCGATTCATTGGCAATCGCTATCGGAACTTCTCATGGAGCTTATAAATTCAAAGGTGAAGCTAAACTTGATTTTGAAAGATTAAAAGAAATCAAAGATGCACTTAGAGAAGCAGGTTTCGGTGATTATCCGATTGTGCTTCACGGTTCATCATCAGTGCCTAAGGAATTTGTTGCAAAATGTAATAAATACGGCGGTAACTTGCCGGATGCACAAGGTGTACCTGAAGAAATGCTCAATTACGCATCAAAGAACGGCGTGGCAAAAATCAACATCGATACAGATTTACGTTTGGCAATGACTTCAACTATCAGAGAGTTCTTTATTGAACATCCTGAAAAATTCGACCCGAGAGAATATATGGGCCCCGGAAGAACAGCCGTAAAAGAAATGGTTATGCATAAAATGAGAGATGTTCTCGGTACAGCTGGTCACGCAGATGATTAGCGAAACTTGGTTTGCGAATAACATATTAAACGACTAAATATTTAAATGCGGCGGTAAAAAACCGCCGCATTTACTATGATTACAAATTTTGTGTTGTTTTAAAATGCAATTTTGCGACTTCATTAAGTCTTTGCTTGCCGTATTTTTCGATAAATTCTTTTCCTGTTTGAATAACTTTATCTGATGCACCTTTTGGAAAATCAATTTTGTAAGACAGACTCATCGATTTAACTCTTGAAACAAATTCCGCTCTTGCAATAACAGATGCGGCAGCAACCGCAATATCATCTTCTCCTTTGGTTTTTTGGACCATTTTTATTTGACGGCCTTTTACCATAAGTGCATTTTCTATAACTTTATCGTCCTTTGCAAATTTATCGGATAATGCAAGTGTACATGTCGGTTCTTTTTCCAAAACATTTTCTATAGTCCTTGCATGTCCCCATGCTAACAGCTTATTAAGATTCTTAAATTTACCATACAATTCGTTATATTTTTGAGGATTAATTACTACAACACTCCATTTTGAGTTTTTTTGAATTTCTTTTGAAAGTTTCAAAATTTTTTCATCGCTAAGCTGTTTTGAATCTTTTATTCCCAGTTCAAAAAACAATTTTTTTAATTGAGGATTAACCGCAACTCCTGCTATCACGAGCGGGCCGAAAAAATCGCCCTTTCCTGATTCATCCACTCCGATATAGCAATCTTCTTTAATTTCTTCATCAGAATTTTCTTCAATATTAAAATTAATATTCATAGCTTGACAAAATTTTCGCACAATTTCAGAAATTTCCTTGCCTTGAATTACGATTTTACAGGAATTATAAAAGGTTATATTGTAATTGGGAGAAATAGCTTTAAAATGGGCATATTGTTGCGTAGAAAAACTACAGCCTTCACTTTCAAAAAATTTTTTTATTTTATCTAAACTCTCAGAATTTAATTTATAAGTAAAAGTATTCATTTATCTTCCTCGAAAAAGTTAATATTTTTTGGTTTTTTATTAATAGTAAGCCCACAGTTTATACAAGAAAAAACTTTGCCTGTCGAATCAATGGGAACAAACATATGTTCACATTTTTGGGTTTCATCATCCATTGATGAAACAACTTTTTTCCCGTAAATTAATTTCATCAAATTATTCTTATTGAAAATTCTTGTTAAAATTTCTAAAAAATACATCTTAACAGTATTGTAAAATATTCAAAAAAATAATACAATACGACTATGACATTAGTTTATTTATCAATAGGTTCAAATAAGGGCGACAAGGTGAATTTTATTCACCTTGCAACGAGTCTTATAGCAAATAGCGATGATATAAAATTAGTAAGAGCATCTACACTTTATGAATCCGAGCCATGGGGAGAAAAAAATCAACCTTGGTTCGTTAATGCTGCACTTGAAGTAAAAACTACTCTTTCGCCTCAGGAATTTCTCTCAAAAATGCAGAATATAGAGACAAAATTGGGCAGAGTAAAAGATGAAAATACCCCAAAATGGTCAGAGAGAGAAATTGATATAGATATAATTTTTTGGGGAAATGAAATAATAAATCATCCTGATTTGAAAGTGCCGCATCCGTACGCACATAAAAGAGCATTTGTCTTGGTTCCTTTGTTAGAGTTAATTCCCGACTTTATACATCCCGTCATAAAAAAGAGTCTGCTTGATATTCATTCGGATTTGGAAGAACCGGAAGATGTTTATTTATATGGTACAAGAATTAAATAAAAGAGGTATTTATGAGCATTTCAACGGAAAAATCAAACCCAAACACGGTAAATATAGATGTTTCTCCCACATTAAGAATAGTCGAAATGATTAACAATGAGGATAAAACCGTTGCCTTTGCTGTTGAAAAAGAACTTTTAAATATTGCACAGGCAGTTGATTTAATTGTTGATAATTTTAATAAGGGTGGCAGACTTTTATATTTTGGTGCCGGTACAAGCGGAAGACTCGGAGTTTTGGATGCATCTGAATGCCCTCCGACATTTGGAGTTTTGCCGGAAATGGTACAAGGCGTAATTGCAGGCGGCAAAAAAGCACTTACAACTGCTATTGAAGGTGCGGAAGATGATATAAGCTTTGCAATAAAAGACTTTGAAACATTAAATGTTAAGAATAATGATACAATTGTTTGTATTTCCGCAAGCGGAAATCCTAAATATCTGCTTAAAATTGCAGAGCTTGCTAAGAATATCGAGGCAAAAACGGTTGTTATAACTTCAAATAAATCTGCAAAATTAATTGAGCTTTCCGATATTGCAATTTGTCCCGAAGTAGGTGCAGAGCCTATCAGCGGTTCAAGCAGAATGAAATCCGGTACTGCACAAAAAATGATATTAAATATGCTTTCCACAGCTTCAATGATTAAAAT
This sequence comes from bacterium, assembly GCA_017444705.1. Taxonomy (GTDB): domain Bacteria; phylum Cyanobacteriota; class Vampirovibrionia; order Gastranaerophilales; family Gastranaerophilaceae; genus RGIG3525. The sequence goes on along the minus strand of JAFSWA010000027.1, from coordinate 5,482 downwards.
GGGAAAAACTTATAAAAATTTTATGGTCGATTTAAAAGCTACCAACGAAAAGCTCAAAAATCGTGCGGTATCAATTGTTGTTGATTTAACAAGGTGCGACAAAGAGACAGCATTAAAACACCTGAAAGAAAATGAATATGACATTAAATCAGCAGTTATAGAAATAATTTTTAATGTTTCTCACAATGAAGCATTAATTATGCTAAAACAAAATGACAATATACTCAGAAAAACATTGAAATAACAGGTTTAAAAGAAAAATTATTTTTTAATTTAACTATAATTTATTAATTATTTGTAACATATTTTAAAAATATAGCAAATTTTTAAATAAAAAATACTTCATATAAATAGAAAGGTGTGTAGATGGTTACAAGTACTCAAAATAATCAACCTCAATACCAATGTAGTCAATATGCATATAATCCGTATTTATGTGCATATGCTCCCTCATCGCAAGTTGTAGTACCTCAGGGGCAAATGCAAATGCCCCAAAATATTCAACAACCGCCGCAGATTCAAGTTTTACAACAACCGCCCGAAAATCTTCCGAATATAAATTACAGTCAGGTTACACCTTATTTGAATACAAATTCTAAAATATTTACCCCTAATATTACTACAAAATCAGGTCAAAGTATTACAATAGCACCACCGATAAGTTCAGTACCGATAGAGCAAATTGAATCAAAGGTCGTTTACGAAGGTCCGATTAAAATTATTAACCCGCAAATCACTCCTGTTGAGCAGAATGATAATCAAATAGAAAAAGAGTTTAGAAATTATTTTAAAAGAAAAGTAGAGTTTAATGATGAATTCAGAAAAGCCGTTTATCAAAACAAAAATAAAGGTCCTTGGTGGAAAAATGTTTTAGGCTTCATCGGCTTTTGTGCCGTCTTGGCAGTCGGGTATAAGTTCAGAAAAAAAATACCTGTAATTAAATGGTTTTGTAAATAAAAAACGGTGATTTCTCACCGTTTTTTTGTTTTCTATCTTCTGCTGAATTTTGAAAGCAATCTCAATATTTCAAGATATAACCAAACTATCGTAACCATAAGTCCGAAAGCACAATACCAATCCATATACTTTGGTGCCGATATTTGTGAATATCTTTCAATAATATCAAAATCCAAAATTAAGTTCAGTGCCGCAACAACACAGATAACAACAGATATTGTTATTGATAATGAATTAGAACTCCATAAAAAATTTGATAGTGCATCAAAATGGAACAAAATCATAATTAAATTTACTAAATATAAAAGAAATATAGACAATGTTGCAGAAATCACAACAGCACGGAATTTCTCAGTTGCTCTTATAATTCCTGTTTTATATAGTGCAAACATTACAAAACAGACAGCTAATGTCGCTGATACAGCCTGAACTACTATACCTTTAAAAGACATCTCTAAAACAGCAGATAAACCGCCGACTAACATCCCTTCCATAACCGCATAAATCGGTGATAAAAACGGTGCTGACTTTGGCATAAATGAAATAATTAATGCCAAAACGAAACCCGCAATAGCTCCAATCCATGTCATTGCCTGAACTCTGTCCATATAATTAAGTGCCGCCCAATTCCATGTAATTGCCGCAGGTAACAATAACAAGATAAGAAGTATTGCAAAATTTGTCAGTGTACCGGAAACAGTCATAACTGATGCCGTATCATTTTCAAGATGTTGATATTCATCTAATTTGTTCATTACAGGATTACTCATAATTTCCCTCCTTTTATTATATCTTTATATTATATCCGTTTTTATGAAAATTTCAAACAGAATTTTGTATATATTTTTCAATACCGTCAGCTATTGCCTTTGCCGCTTTCTTTTGAAATTCTTCGCTTACAAGTAAAGCATTATCATCAGGGTTTATCAAATAAGCAATCTCAATTAATATAGACAGTGCCAACGTATTTCTGACAACCACAAAACTCTGTTGATGCAAATTGTCATTTTTGGTTCCTAACTCTTCTGTTAATGTGTCAAGCATTGCCTGAGCAAAAGGTTTTGATTCGTTATAATAATAATAAATACTTGTTCCTCTGTGTTCATTTGGATTAAGGGTATCCGGAAGTGCATTATTATGAATACTCACAAAAAATATTGAATCATTTTTATTTACAATTTCAACTCTTTCATTCAATCCGACTGCAACATCATCACTTCTTGTCATTACAACATTTGCACCTCGTTCTTTTAGCTCTTTTTCAAGATATTTTGCAATTTTTAAAACAACGTCTTTTTCCTTATCTCCAAGACAACCGATTGCTCCTTTTTCCGCTCCGCCATGACCTGCATCAACCGCTACTGTTATTCCGCTTAAAGTTTTTCTTCTGTTAATCACGGGAGGCTTTCTGATTTTTAAAGTGAATATATTCCCATTATAATCACCATTATAACCCCAAAGTTTTTTTGAGCCGGTTTTTTCGTAATACGGAAACGAATAATGTTTTTCATTTTCAGTATTATAAAAATTCAATTCTATTGAATTACCGGCATTTATTTCAAACGGCACTTTTTTATCAAGTTCAAAAGTCAAAATATAGTCAGAATTTGTTTCACTAAAAGAATATTTTTTTACCTTTGCCGGCGTATATGCTGTTGTTTCTGATACATTTTTCTTTGAAATCCATCCGTATTTTGAGTCATTAAGTTTTACTCTGAAAAAATTTCCTTTTTCACCATCAGCAATTAATAAAATTCCCTTTTGCAAATGGGAAATTCTGTTTATTCCGCCGTCAACGGGTGTTGAACGAAGAGGAGTATTCTGCGTAATTACAACAAGCGGTTTTACAGTTTTGTAACTTATAAACATAGAATTCGCATTTGTATAATAATTTCTTTTTTGCGTAATTTTATATATTTCTGTTTTTTGTGAAGATTTAACCGTAAATTCATTCACACCGCTTTTTAATTTTACAAAATATGCAAATCCGCCAGTGGGATGCAGTTTTATATTCTCACCGTTAATTGTTACAGGTTCTTTTGATGAACCTATAAAAAAAGTTGTAGGAGAAGCAATAGTTACATTTTTAGACTTTGGGTAAACTATTTCAAATCCATATGCCGTACTCGTTAAAAACAATAATATTAATACTGCCCAAATTTTCCTCATAACAAAATTATATATCAGATAAAAATAAATTATTCTTCTTTTTTTCGCTCTATATTTTCCATTTCATATTCAGTTATTATAAACGGATTAATCGGCTCGACATCTTCCAAATTAACATTTTCGTATTGTTCATCTGTTTCGCAAATTTTTAAACCTAAAATTCTTATTGTCTTTTTTACTCTTGATACTGTTTTATTCATAAAATATCCCCATCTTTTTTGTTTATTAATTAATGTTTTTTATTAAAAAGTCAAATTTTATTAAAATGTCATGGAACCATGCCAAAATTTTGCAAAATCTCGTCTGTTTAGTGTATAAAATACAATAAATAATTCTTAATATTAAGTTATGTGAAAATGATTTTTTCGTACAGTCAGCGGGTCTTGAAAAAAGTGTAACAATTTTGTAAAAATATGTTGCAAAAAACATCAAAATTTTTGTTATAATAGCAATATAAAGTTTGTTTGTACTTAATGTAAGTGGAAACAAAGAAAGAAAAAAAATGGACGTAAAAAATCTAAAATTGCATAGCAATTATATTCACCCGAACAGTAGTTTTGGGTCGAGCAAGGAAGGCAGGATCAACAAGCTCCGCCCTGACAGTTCATTTGATATAATTTCATTGAATTCCCATGACATGTGTGTTGTAAATAATAAAGATTTCAAAAAGACCATTATGACAAATAAGTCAAATGGTCTTTCTTTTAAAGCTCGTGGCAGATATGATATGCTATATAAGGTAGCAAGAGCAATTGTAGATGAAAATATGCCTAACAGAGCGTGGTATTTGGCGAGAAAAGCAAGATTTGACAAGGTCGCATTAGAAGCTAAAAAAAGCCACCCATTTATTTATAAGGTAGTGACAAACAAAAAGTTTTTGAAAACTATGAAATTTATAAATGACAATGCGCTATTATCCGATGCCGGAATAGCGCTATTTTATACCTGTTTTATGAGACCGGCTTCAATTGCGGCACTTCCGGTTAAGGATGATAAAGAAAAACAGAAAAATATATATCAAATCGGACATTCAATTTCGACAGGTATAATCGGATTTGTTACAGCTTTTGCTATTCAAACTCCGATAAAAGATGCAATTAACAAGATAACTCAGGCAGTATCTTCAAAGAATGCCGAAAAATATATTGATAAATCAAGTAAGTATCTGTTCAAAAAAGAGAATATTGAAAAGGTAAGAACAATATTTGAACGTTCTCACCAACCGATATCATTACCGTTAAAAGCGGCATTAACTATTTATCTTGTACCGAAAGTGTTAAAATTATTCGGATTAACTAAACCTACAAAAAATAATACTGAGGATAAAAATAAACTTCCTTATGATGCATTCCAGTATTTTGCGGCATTTAAAGGTAATCATAAATCTAAAAAGACTGTTGAAGGAGGGTTAAAAAATGCAAATTAATAAACTCTCCGTAAATAGATTTGAATATAATAAGACTAATAATCCGATAAATAATGCAAGAAATACATTTATGCAAAGACCTCAGAATAATGTAGCATTTAAAGGTGTTGCTTCAAGGGCTTATAACGGTTTAACCGAGGTTTTGGCAAAAGGACTCGGGAAACTTGCAAATACTAAGTTCACAAAGAATACGGTTAAATTCTTTAACGGCGAATCTGAGGGTAAAATTGCCCGTTCAATAGGTAAATTTATAAATATAAAAGAGAAATGGTTCCAACACGCAATTGCTGCTGAATCTGTTTATTTGACAAGTTTTTATATGTATAATACTCACAAGTCAAAGGCAATTCCGGATGAACAAAAACGTCCGATGATGGTTAATCAGGCACTTGTTACAACTCTTTGTACAGCATTAGGTTATACAATAGACAGTAAGATTACAAAGATGTTTAATAAGGCAAAACATATATTTACAATTGCAAATGTAACAAATATTGCGGACAAGATGAAACCCTCCGTAAAAGCAGCGACAGATGCCGCTAAAAATAACAAAGGGGCAATTGATGCGGCAATAAAAATACCGTTAAAACACTCAAATGCTATTGCAAACGGTATTTCCAAATTAAAGAGCGTTTTGGTCTTTGGCTTTATTTACAGATATTTGGCTCCTGTATTTATTACTCCTATTGCTAACAGAGTAAGTGAAATGTTTGATAAAACGTCCGATAAAAAGGCTGAAAATAATCAAAAAAAGAAAATTGCATTCCCAATGAGTGTTAATTTTGCATCAACAAAAACTAAGAATCCCTACAATTTAACTTTCATCAAAAAATAAGGTTTTGGTTTCGTTTTGTTAGCAAATAAACTTACTTATTTCCAAGGATTTTGGGTATCAGTCGTATCAGAATTATTATTATTTAGTTCAATATT
>JAFSWA010000026.1 GCA_017444705.1 bacterium | reverse complement strand
GTATCCGTAGCGATAGCGGAGTGTGAGCAAGTGAAACTTGCGAAACTTGGTTTGCGAACGCCTTGCGATGCGACTGCGTATGCAAAGCACGCAACAGGCGTGAGCGAAAGGATTTACAAGAGAGCGTAAATCCGGCTTTCTTTCCCCTCTCCTCATTCAGGAGAGGGGTGCGGCAGCGGGTGTTGCGTAAGCAACATAGTCTGCCGAGGGGTGAGGGGCTGTCTTTTCTTCTTTTGAAACCCTTAATTTTTAGGGGTTTCAAAAGAGCTTTCACCTCTCCCTTTATTCTTACCCTTATTGAGGGGAGGGAACTTTTTTCGCAATGACATGTTGTGTATGTTGTTTCTTTGTTTTCTTTTTTCATAGGTCATTCCTTTTAAATATACATGGTCTATTATAAACTATTTTATCTGACTCTACAAGTGTTTAAGACAATATTTTCAATTTATCTTCCAAAAATTGACGGCGGCTGAATATACAAAGGTTTTATCTTTGCCCAATAAAATTCCGTTTTATCTGACTGCTTTAATTTTTTATGTGTAATTTTTGCCAAATATTTATTCAGAGGATAATTTTCTTCTTCATAATTCAGCGAGTCAATATTATTTTCACAAAGTATTTTATGCATCGCAAAATCACTGATTACAAACATGCCTTTTGCTTTTTGCAACAATTCACTTACCTTTAAAATATGAGGAGCCTCAATTTCAACTCCGTTTTGGTAAATTGCCGCATATGCCGAATTTTTTCTTGCATCAAGAGTTACAAGAGTTTTTTTATCACTTATTCCCGATAGAATTTCCAAAGACGGAACTCCGACAAGCAGTGCATTTGTTTGCTGTGCAATTACTCTGCCAACCGTTGTACAAGCTCTTATTCCGGTAAAACTTCCGGGTCCGATATTTATCCCTATTGCATCAATAGCCTGCATTTTTAAACTATTTCTTTTCAAAATTTCAGAGATTTCTTTTATCAAAAAAGCACTGTGGTATTTATCATCAGTATTTTCAATAATCGGATTTTCAATAATCCTGTCATCTTCGCTTAAAGAGATATATGTTTTATTTAGTGCCGTATCAAAAGTTAAAATTTTCATTATTAAAGTTTCCTGATTAAATCCTCGTTTTCTTTTCCGAAAGCTTTAAAAGTAAATGTTCTTTCGCTGTCGGAAACATATTTTATATTAATTTCTATTCTGTTAAAGGGAATTTGATTTTGCGAAAATTCCGCCCACTCAACAAGAGTAAACATTTTACCTTCACTATACTGTTCCAATTCGTCAATAATTGATTTTATCCCGACATTTTCAAGCCTATACAAATCAAAATGATAAACAGGAATTTTTCCGGAATGATATTCATTCAAAATAACAAAACTCGGACTCGTAATTTTTTCTTCAACACCTATTGAGGAAGCGGCAAATCTTGAAAAAGCAGTTTTTCCGGCACCAATATCACCAAAAAGACAAACAAAAGTTCCCATGCCTGTATTTTGAGCTTTTTCAACAACAAATGCCGCAAATTTTTCAGCAAGAATTTTTGTATCTTCAATATTTTTAACAAAAAAATCTTTTGAAAAAATATTAGTAATATCCTGCATCGCCGACTCCAAAAGTGACAAGACCTCTTCTTGAACCACCGGGGTTCGTAACAGGAATACCATAATCTATGCTGAGCGGTCCGACACCGGGAACAAATACTCTCAAACCTGCACCAACAGTAATTGCCGAAAGAGGTCTGTCATATATTTTATCCGTAATTGAAGCTCCGAAAACTTTACCTGCATCAACAAAGAACGCAGCTTTTACGTTATTGAGAAACGGTGCTGATTTAATTCTGTCCAAAAACAGCAACGGAGTTTGTAATTCACCTGATGCCATCATATATGCTGAACCGGTACCTACACCGCTTATATTAAAACCTCTAACAGTATAAGGTCCGCCTAATCTGAATGCGTAAACCTCAGGCATATCACCCCAAACTTTTCCGCCGGCCTTTGCGGAAACAATAAACGCTGATTTTTTCGCAACCGGTATATACTGTTTTATTTGTCCGGATAACTTTCCGAAAGAATTTTGTATTCTTGTAAGTCCGATTGCCTGATCAAATCTTATATTTGCATAAGTTCCTTTCCTTGCAAAAGTTGCACTGTCTCTCGAATCATAAATAAGACTCGGAGAAATTGTTGCAAACAAACCGCCTCTAAGTTGTTTTGACCGTTCACTGATAGGAACACCGTTTGCAAAATAAGTTATAAAAGTTTTAAATTCATCACCTTCTCTGACTTTAACATTTTCTAAGCCCAAACTGACTGAACCTGACAAATTTTTGAAATTTTCAAACGATTTTGAAAAAGTTAACTCACCGCCAACTCTTGTTTCAATCGCCAACGGAATCTGATAACTCGCAAAATCTCTGAAAAATACCTTTGACAACATTGAAATATCAGTATTTGCAAGTCTTGGTTCAAAGAAACTTATTTCTGCCTGAATATTCGCCCTGTTAACAACGGAAGAATCCGCCATCATCATACCTGTACCTGCCAATGCGGAAGCCGCCAATCTTTGACCGTTGCCCAAGAAATTATTTTCCGAAAACCCTGCATTCAGGAAAAAACCCGTTGCCGTATCAACACCGCCGCCGAGGGTTAACTGACCGGTTCTTTGCTCTTCAAGCTGAATTGTAATATCATAATCATCACGGGAAGTTTCATCTTTCACAATAGTTCTGTTAACATCTTTAAATGCCTGAGTTGCATACAAACGCATTAAATCAGCTTTTATAAGATTTTCGTTATAAACTGTTCCCGGCTCTGATAAAATATTTCTTTTTACCACAAAATCCTTTGTCTTTTTGTTTCCCACAAAATCAATTGATTTAATATGACCCTCAGCAATTTCAACATTAACCATGCCGTCAGGGTCATCATAAATATCCATTACTCTTGCCAAAATATAGCCGTTTTCAGCATAAAGGGTTTCAATTTCATTTATTGCTTCATTTATTGTGTTAATATTTTGAGGCTGTCCCTCTAATTTTGATAAAATTTCAAGTATATCTCCCGTAGGAATAACGGAATTGCCCTCAATTGTAAAACCGGTAATAGGAACATTTTCTTCCAAAACTATTTTTAAAATAACATTTTTTTCATCAACTTTAATAGGGATAGCTTTCATTTTATTTGAAAAATAACCCATATTATAAATGGTTTTAAGATTTTGTTGAACCATTTCTCTTGAATATAAATCTCCGGACTGCATCTTCATAACTTTCATTATGTCGGAATCCTGAATAAGTTTATTTCCGGAAAACTCAATTTTCTGAATTTTTAAACCGTCAGTTGAAGCTGAGCCATCAAGAATTTCCGCATTTTGCTCAACAGGAAGTGCACTGTCTATTGAGTAATCGGGCATGTCTTCAACTGCAAACGAAGTCCCTGCAAGCATAAAACTCGCAAACAATACTCCAAAAACTGTACTCAATAATCTTTTTATATCCACTTTTTATTAATAATTCCCAGTTATATCAAAAATATTAACAATAAAATTATAGCACACTAAAAAATAAAAAGAAAAATTGGCGGCATAATTATTTACATTCTTAATATAATTTTTATTTTTACTGAATATTCTTTATAAATTCTTAATTTGCATAGATTTGACAAATATGTATAATTATAATTGTAATTTGTACATAAATAAAGGAGTATTGAAAATGAGTTATACGGATGAAGTATTAGAGAGAGTAAAAACACAAAATCCGAATGAACCTGAGTTTTTACAAGCTGTAACAGAAGTTTTGAACACTTTAAAGCCGGTTGTTGAAGTACACCCTGAGTATCAGAAAGTTTCATTATTAGAAAGACTTTGCGAGCCTGAAAGAATTATCTCATTCAGAGTTCCGTGGCTTGACGATAACGGACAAGTTCAGGTTAATAAAGGATACAGAATACAGTTTAACGGTGCTATCGGACCTTATAAAGGGGGTTTAAGATTTCACCCGAGCGTAAACCAAAGTATTATGAAGTTTTTGGCTTTTGAACAGGTCTTTAAAAACTCTTTAACAGGTTTACCCATAGGCGGCGGAAAAGGCGGCAGCAATTTTGACCCGAAAGGTAAATCAGATAATGAAATTATGAAGTTTTGCCAAAGTTTTATGACGGAATTGCAACGTCATATCGGACATGACTGCGATGTTCCGGCAGGAGATATCGGTGTAGGAGGTCGTGAAATAGGTTATCTTTTCGGGCAATACAGACGTATTCGTGATAAATATGAAGCCGGTGTTTTGACAGGAAAAGGTTTAACCTACGGAGGTTCTTTGGCAAGAAAAGAAGCTACCGGTTTCGGTCTTTTGTATTTTATGAGAGAAATGCTTAAAGCTAACGGAAAAGACCTAAACGGTAAAAAAGTTTTAATTTCGGGTTCGGGCAACGTTGCAATTTATGCGGCACAAAAAGCAACGGAATACGGTGCAAAAGTTGTTGCAATGAGTGATTCAAACGGATGCATTTATGATGAGAACGGAATTAATCTTGATGTAATCAAAAAGATTAAAGAAGTTGAAAGAAAAAGAATTAAAGAATATTTGAATTATGTTCCGAGTGCAAAATATTATGAGGATAAAGACGGTTTCAGAAATATTTGGACAATTAAAGCGGATATTGCATTGCCTTGTGCAACACAGAACGAAATCAGCCTTGACGCTGCAAAAACTCTTGTTGCTAATGGGGTTTGGGCAGTCGGCGAAGGTGCAAATATGCCTACAACAAATGAAGCCGTAAATTATTTGCTTGAAAATAAAGTTTTGCTTGCTCCTGCAAAAGCTGCAAATGCTGGCGGTGTTGCAACTTCCGCATTGGAAATGTCGCAAAACAGTATGAGATATTCTTGGACTTTTGACGAAGTTAATGCAAAACTTGACGGAATTATGACGAATATCTTCAAAAACTGTAAAGAGGCTGCTGAAGAATACGGTTTTGGCAACAACTATGTTGCAGGTGCAAATATTGCGGGCTTTAAAAAAGTTGCAGATGCTATGTATGCTCAGGGCTTAATTTAGTTAGTTTTATACAAAGTCTTTTAATAAAAATGCCTCTTTTCGAGGCATTTTGTTTTTATAAATAATATTTTTTAAATTATGTTATAAAATGACAGGATGTCGCTCGCAATTGAGAGCGATAGCGACGCAATCCAAAGTTTATGTTTTTTGGATTACTTCGGTCGTTTCACTCCCTCGTAATGACATGTTGTTTATCGGTGCAAAAAATTGCACCCTGCGTTACTTACTATCATGTCATTGCGAGAAACCGCTATTTCGGCGGTTTCGTGGCAATCCAAAATATAAAAAATGGTGGGCAAGTATGCCCACCTTACATATTAAGAAAGGGATGTGTATATTTTAATCTTCGCACCCATCACCTTCCGGATAACCTGCTTTTATTGTTACACCATCTGTTTCATAGGCAATATTACAATATGTACCATCTTCATTTCTCGTCTGTTTATATGAAGATTTTCCGGTTTTATAAAAAGCAGTAATTGTTCCCGTTTGATTTCCATCCATTGATACACTTGTATATTCTCCTTCACTAACACTATAAGAATGACCTTCACCACAATTACTTTTACAATCTATTATAGCTTTTTGATTTCCATTTTTATAATAATCTATTTCATTTAAAGTCCCCGCACACGTCATATTACTCACATCATATAAACTACATGTATAATCAAATTCCTTTTCTCCTGTTGAATAAATACTCATTTCACTATATGACATATCACTATTGAATATACCTTTAACTCTTCCGTTATCTCTGGTAATTTTCCCTTTATATAAATTTCCGTCTTCGTCAAACATTGCAGTTACGTCCATTCCGTTTAAATCAAAATCAAAAGAACAACCGCTGCAGCCTGAACTTCCTCCGCCCATGTAACCCATAACATCACATTGGTTCGGGCATGGTTTTGAATATTTTACAGTCGGGTCAACTTCAAAAGGCTGATTATTCATAAAACCATATAATTTTGCCATATAGAAAGGATTATCTCCTTTTACATTGCTATCTTCATAAGATTTATCATTTATTCTTATTGAGCCTGTTGTAACATCACGTCTGCCTGCCATACCAAAGACATAAACCTTTTTGCCGTCAACAACATCAATTTTTGCCATGGTCTCCAAATCTTCCCTTGATTCATCCTTATACTTTTCATCCAAAATTACTATCGGATTTTCAATGTTACTGTCATTTGTTCCGCAAATATCCCACCATACACGGTCAGAGGTTTTAAAGCGGCAAGTTGTTGAGCCTGCCAAAGTTGACATTTCAGCAACTTTAAAATACCCCACCTGTTCTTTATAATTATTTGTTGTAGCGTCAGTTTTTGCCCAAGCTTTAAAACTTTCTTCTGTCCGTAAATCATTTTCAATAAGCATACTATTTATTACTTTTTCATAAGTCGTCATTGCTTTTTTGACTTTTGTTCTGTTTGCGGATTCTGTATACTTATTAATCAATGCCGGAATCGTTATTGCCGCAACAATACCCAAAATCGACAAGGTAATCAGGGTTTCTGCCAAAGTAAATGCTTTTTTCATTTTTTCTCCTTTATTTTATGTAAGTTATTTCATTTATACGCAAGTTATTACTTGCATATTATAAGAAATTATTTCATTTGTGTCAATAATGTTACACTAATACTAAAAGGATATTTTTATGTCATCAAAAGAAACGGTAAAAATTTTATTAGTAAAAAGATGTATGACTATTACCAAACTTGCCGAAAAATTATCCGAAGCAACAAATAAAAAATATTCAAGAGCAAATCTTTCCGATAAAATATCAAGAAGTGCAATACGTTTTGATGAAATGGAACAAATTGCCAAAATTTTGGGTTACGAAATTGAATTTAAAGATATTCTTTAACGACTAATATACTTAATTTTCTTTTTTATTTTTCCAATAATTATTTTTTGGATTTACATATTTTTTTACTTCATAATATGTTAACGGACAAGCATTTCCACTCCAACTCCATCTTATTATAATATTATTCTCGTCAACTTCAAAAATTTTGTTACAGGTTTGTGTTCCGCCATATGCCCCGCCATATATGCCAAATCCGCCCATTATAATATCCTGATTTTTATTCCAACAATAAAACTTTCTTTCCGCTGATATTTTTTCTTCTGTCGGCTGCCCCCATAAATTAATAACTGAATCAATATTCTCCCCGACCCAGCTTTCCATCAGTCTTTCCATAGTAGTTTGCATGCCCGCATAAGAAGGCAGTGCAGAAAATATAAATAATAAAATGCCGATTAAGAGCTTTTTAATCATTTTTCTTTTCTGTATTAGGCAGGATAACCTTATCAATCAAACCGTATTCCATAGCTTGTTGAGCGGACATATAATGGTCACGTTCCGTATCTTTCTGAATCTTTTCAATAGGCTGACCCGTATGTTCAGCCAAAAGTCCGTTTAGCATGCTTTTCATTCTTAAAATTTCTTTCGCTTCAAGTTCAATATCGGTAGCCTGTCCCTGAGCTCCGCCCAAAGGCTGGTGAATCATAATACGGGCTGAGGGAAGTGCCATTCTTTTACCCTTAGTTCCTGCCGAAAGCAAAAATGCACCCATACTTGCAGCTTCACCTATACAAATTGTTGAAACATCCGAGCGAATACTTTTAATAGTATCATAAATTGCCATGCCCGCAGTAATTACACCACCGGGACTGTTTATATAAAGCATGATGTCTTTGTCCGAGTTTTCTGAATCTAAAAGCAAAAGCTGTGCTACGATTGAATTTGCCAAATCATCATCAATTTCTTCCCCAAGAAAGATAATTCTTTCTCTCAAAAGTCTTGAAAAAATATCAAAGGATTTTTCCCCTCTTGATGAATTCTCTATTACCGTCGGAATATAAGATAAAATTTTTGTACAATCCATAATTAACTCCTTTATTATTTTGTTGTAAAATTATTATAACACAAAGCAAAATTCTGTACCAGTGAGTAACGAAGTTACGAAACTTGGTTGGCGAGGATTGCAAGCCTGACTGAGCCATAGGCTCAAAGGCGAATCCAAATCCGAGCGAAAAGAATTTCAGGAGAAAAAAGGAGTATCATATGAAAACAGTAATTATAATTCCCGCACGCTATGCGTCAACAAGGCTCAACGCAAAGCCGTTGATAAAAGTGGGCGGAAAACCTGTTATTCAGTGGGTTTATGAACAGGCAAAAACAGTTACGGCAGCGGATGAAGTTATTGTAGCAACAGATAATCAAGAAATTTTTGATACCGTAAAATCCTTTGGCGGAGAGGTTGAAATGACTTCCGCTGAACATAAATCCGGAACAGACAGAATTGCGGAAGTCATATCAAGACACCCTGAATACGATTTAATCGTTAACTTACAGGGGGATGAGCCGCTTATTTCAACTCAAAATATTACAACAGCGATTGAGCTCTTGAAAAATGACTCTCAGGCTGATATTGCAACTTTGGTTAAGATTGTAAAGGATAAAGATGAAATTGAAAATCCGAATTTAGTCAAATGTATTTTTGATAAAAATAATTACGCAATTTATTTTTCAAGAAACAAACTCCCCTATGAAAGAACGGACTATGAGGACAATTTTTACGGTCATATAGGGCTTTATTGCTACACAAAAAATGCACTTTTAACTATGACAAAATTACCTCAGGCAAATATAGAAAAAGCGGAAAGTTTAGAACAGCTAAGAGCAATTTATAACGGTTTGAAAATCAAAGTTGCAGTAGTTGAAAGCAACGCAATAGGTATTGATACGAAAGAAGATTTACAAGCATTTGAAAACTATATTAACAGCAAAAAGTCCTAAATTACTTAACTTCTTTAATAGCAGCAAGCGTATCTTCAATTTCCGCCAAAGAGCCTTCTAAAAGTCTTTTTATGTTTTCAGGGCTGTAAACTCCGTTAACCTCTTGATATCCGAGATATTTATTGTAAGTCAAGGCTTCTGTTCTTGTAATTGCAACTTTTTTGAGATATTTTGCCGTATCAACAACTCTTTCGAAAGACGCATAGTAAAGTTCCGGTTTATTTTTATATTTATTTTCCATATATGCTACGTTATCTATATAATTACTGACAATAGCATTAAATTTTTGAATATCTTTTTCCTGTTCAACACAAGCCCGTAATTTTTGCAAAATCGGAACAAGTTCATTTATATCATTAACAAAATCCGATGTTGTTCCTTTTTTAACAATAACATCAATGTATTGTGTGTTAGTGAGCGGAGCCTCTTTCATATCTTTAGAATTTACATTATAGCTGTCTTCATTAAGAATTATCGGAGATTTTGTTTCTTTGTTTTTTCTTTCTTCTCCGAATTCACCGTTTATATTTGGCAATTTGCCGTAATAGCCTTTATCATCGGTTTTCTTTTTTTTCTTTCCGAAAGCAAAAGCTTGCTGCGACGGTAAAAGTATTATTGTCATTAATAAAATTGCAATTACCTTTTTCATATTTATATTATACTGATTTTTTTAAAAAAGAAAAGTTAAAAATGAACATTTTAAAAATTTTATCGTTATACTACATGTAAGACAAAATAAAAAGGTAAAAAATGGATATTTCAGAATTATTACAAGAAGCTAAACCGTTGTATTTCAGAAGAAAAAAACGGAACGAAATAATAAAAAAATGTTCTTTTGTTATAGTGCCTATATTCTTCTGTCTATTGACAATTTTGCCGTTTACACTTAATAATAAAGAAGAAACGACTTATTATACAAGCTCAACATCAATTGTTGAACAAATGGGCTTTCCGACAGATGACTACGGACTTTTAAAGGTAGATTAATTTGAAAAAAATAATAAACGAAAACAAAAAAAACATAAAAGCAATTATAAGAAATATTGTCGGACGTGAGAATGAAGATATTGAACAAGAAGTATATATCAAGGTCTGGAAGAATTCTAACGGAAAAAATATTTCTAAATTGAGTCAATGGGTGAATAAAATTACCGCAAATACCTGCAAAGATTTTCTTAAATCAAAACAGTACCGAATTGAGAATATGAAAATCGATGACGAAAATGCACTGAACAGTATAAAAGAAAATAAAACACCCGAAAAAATTTTAAACTCAAAACAAAGACAAAAAATGATTTTGAAAGCAGTTGACGAACTACCCAAAAAAATGAGAGATGTCATAATTTTATATGAATTTGAACAAAAAAGTTATGACGAAATATCACAAAAACTAAATGTACCGATCGGGACTATAAAATCAAGATTACATTGTGCAAGAGAAATTTTGAAAGACGATTTAGCAGAACTAATAGGAGATTAAAAATGAAAAAATTACTAACAACAGCTTTTTGTTTATCAATAATATTTATTGGTACGCAAAGCGTTTTTGCCGCCGAATCAAGCAAAACATATTCAACAACAAATTCAACAACAACAGAGAGAAAAGCTCCGCCTGATTTTAACAGAGAAAACAGACAAAAACCTCCGATGCCGAAATTGGAGGAAGAATTGAACCTGACAGATGCACAGAAAGAACAGGCAAGACAAAACAGAATTAAAGGCAGAAGTGAAATGAAACCGATTATGGAAAAAATCCATGCGAAAAAAGAAGCGGTTTTGGATATAATGGATTCTGATTTATCGGAAGAGAAAAAACAAGAACAAATTAAGGCAATTCAAGCGGAGCTTAAAGAACTTCATGTCAAAGCAAATACCATAAGAGAAAAAAATATGGCGGAATTTGAAAAAATATTGACAAAAGAACAAAAAACAAAATTTGAACAATTGAAAAAAGAAAAAGAACCAATCCACGAATGTAAAAGATGCGGAAATAAAATGCCGCCGCCGCCAATGGATTAGATTATTTTTAAATAAAAAGGACAACATTAAAGTTGTCCTTTTTTATCGAAAAATTTGATTTACATAAAATCAAATAATGGTCTATATAATACCCGATATTAAATATTCCGCATTTATCTTTTTAATTTTGCAAATCGTTTTATATTTATTCGGTAGCTGATAAATAAAACCAAAGTTCCCGAAATCCAAGCGGCGGGGGTTGCCGTGCAAACTCCGATATATCCGAAATAATGACCGAATAAAAATGCAAAAGATGCTCTTGCAATCAATTCCGCAACACCTGACAACAATGGCGACATAACATCTCCCATTCCCTGCAAAATGTTTCTGAAAATCATTAGTAATCCCAAAAAGATAAAGAAAATAATTATTATATTGAGGTAAATCATCCCTAATCTTATAACTTCATTATCAGGGTACGTCATAAAAAGAGATATAATATTTGCCCCAAACAATTTCAAAATTATAAAGGAAAATCCGCTTATAAAAAGAGCTATTAATACAGCAGATTTTGCCCCGTCTCTTATTCTTGACATCTTTTTTGCTCCAAAATTCTGAGCCGCAAAAACAGACATGGTTGCACCGAGAGCCATAAAAACCTGAGAAAACATTTGGTCAACTCTCATTGCGGTAGTGAAAGCGGCAACAGCAGTTGAACCGAAAGAATTAAGAACATATTGAACCGCTATCATACCGAGTGTTAAAATCGACATTTGAATCCCCATAGGAATTCCGTATCTCAAATGTTCATACAAAAATTCTTTTGAAAATTTCCAATCCTCTTTTTTCAAATGAAGTACAGGAAACTTCAAAAACATATATGTAACACTAACAACAGTTGAAATTGCCTGTGCCAAAACAGTTGCCCAACCGGCTCCCTGAATACCCCAATGAAATTTTACGACGAATAATATATCAAAAAAGATATTTAAAATTACAGAAAAAATCAGAAAATACAAAGGGGTTTTACTATTACCCAAAGCCCTTATCACATTGGAAGAAAGATTATAATAAACCGTTGCAAAAATTCCGATAAACATTATAAAAAGGTATTTGGCGGCATCTTCAATAATATCGGAAGGGGTTTGAAGCCACATTAAAAAAAATTTTGAAAACGGAGTTGAAAAAACAGTTAATAATACCGTCATTAAAAACGCAAGAATCAATGAAGCCGCAAGAGATTTTCTTACCCCAATATAATCTCTTGCACCAAAACGCTGAGCTAAAATTATGGTAAAACCCTGAGTTGAAGCAAAAATAAAGCTTATAACAAGAAAAATCAAAGGGCCGGTAACTCCGATAGCGGCAAGAGATTTTATTCCTATTACCCTGCCGACAATAAGAGCATCCGTAAAATTATAAAATTGCTGAAATAAATTTCCCAAAAACAATGGGAACATAAATACCAAAATTAATTTTAAGGGATTTCCGTATGTTAATTCTTTTGTATTCATACTAAAATTATACAAAAAATAAAATTTTTATTTCTATGGAAAAATTGTTTCATACATGATACAATAACTTTATGAAAAAATTTTCGATTATATTGATATTAATTTTCAGCTTATTTTTGTGCGGTTGCACAAAAAATACCCCAAAAAGCAGTCTTGATGAAATAAAAGAAAGAGGTTACCTTATTGTTGGGACCAATTTTAATGCAAAGCCTTTTGGTTTTATTGAAAACGGAAAACTTCAAGGTTTTGATATTGATTTGGCAAGAAAAATCGCAAAAAATATTTTTGACGATGAAAATAAAATTGAATTTATCGAAACTACTTCGGAAAATCGTCTTTCAAAACTTTTGAGCGGAGAAGTAGATATGATAATAGCAACCATGACAGACACACAAGAAAGACGAGCAATTGTTTCTTTTTCCCCGTCTTATTATCTTTCCGGACAAGCAGTTTTATGTACTGAAAATTCAAATGTTAAATCAGTTGCCGATTTAAAAAACCATAATGTGGTTATTGTAATAGGTTCATCAGCAGAAAAAACCTATAAAAAACTTTTTATCGGAAATAATAAAATTATAAGAGCATTAACTTTAAAAGAAGGTTTTTCTGCGGTAAATAATGATACTTGCATGATAGATGATGATTCGGTTTTGCGTGGATTTATAATGGATAATAAAGGTTATAAAATTTTTAATAAAAAACTGTCGGAAGAGCCTTATGCTATTGCTGTCAGAAAAAATGAAGATATGCTGAAAGAAGAAGTTGATTATTCAATACAATCGCTCAAAGATTCCGGTGAACTTGATAAAATAAAAAATAAGTGGATAAAATAGCAATTTTTATAATGATAACGGGATTAATTTTATTTAAAATCAATCCTACTCAGCAATAACAAAACCCGCCTTTTATAAAATATTAATTTTAATGCACCCTTTCATTATTCATGCTAAAATAATTGTAAAATTAGTTGAGGAATTACAATTATGAAAATGTCAAATTTATTTGTTCAGACTTTGAGGGATTTTCCCTCTGATGCTGAGGTTATGAGCCACAAACTTCTTGTTAGGGCAGGATACATAAGAAAATTAACAAACGGTATTTACAATTATCTTCCGTTAATGCAAAGGGTTTTGACAAAAGTTGAAAAAATTACACGTGAAGAAATGGATAAAGCAGGAGCCCAAGAGCTTTTAATGCCTTTTGTTCAGCCTGAAGAATTATGGCGGCAATCAGGTCGATGGGAAGTTTACGGTAAAGAATTAATGAGATTAAAAGATCGTCATGACCGTTCAATGTGTCTTGGACCCACTCATGAAGAAGTTATAACCTCTGTTGCAAGAGAGGGAATTAAATCTTATAAACAATTACCTGTTAATTTATATCAAATCCAGTCGAAATTCAGAGATGAAATTCGCCCCCGATTCGGACTTTTGAGAGGACGTGAATTCATTATGAAAGACGCTTACAGCTTTGATGCAGATGAAAAGGGTTTGGAAATTTCATATCAAAAAATGGCTGATGCTTATAAGAAAATTTTTGAACGCTGCGGACTTGAAACAAAAATGGTTCAGTCTGATTCAGGTGCAATCGGAGGTAATGTTTCACATGAATTTATGGTAATTTGCGACAATGAAAATAATGCCGGAGAAAATGATGTTTTTTATTGTGAACATTGTGATTATGCCGCAAATTCAAACCACGCAATATCAAATCTGCCCGAAGCAAAAACAGACGGCGGCTACGATAAAGCGGAAATTATTGACACTCCTGATACAGCTACAATAGAAGATTTATGCAAATTTTTGAATATTCCGCCGACAATTATTTTGAAATCTCTTCTTTATATTGCGGATAAAAAACCTGTTTTAGCTTTAATCAGAGCAGATAAAGAGGTTGAAGAAACAAAATTAATGAACGCTGTCGGGGCTAACGAAATAAGAATTGCGACTTCTCCTGAAATTGAAGAATTGATGACGGAAAAAGGATTTGATTCAGTTAAAGGCTTTATCGGTCCAAACGGAATGGAAGGAATAAAAATTGTCGCAGATAAGACGATTTTAGACCTGAAAAATTTTGTTGTCGGAATAAACCAAAAAGATAAACATATGGTTGGTGCAAATTTCGGAACGGATGTCAAATTACCTGAAATTATAGAGGACATAAGACTTGTTGAAGCGGGCGAATTTTGCCCTCAATGCGGTATGCCGTTGAAAGTTCAAAGAGGAATTGAAGTCGGAAATATTTTTCAACTCGGAACAAAATATTCTTCTAAAATGAATGCAGTCTTTACAGATGCTGACGGAGTTGAAAAACCTTTTATAATGGGATGTTACGGAATAGGAATTACCAGAACGGCAGCTGCGGCGGTTGAAAGACATCATGACGAATATGGTATTAAATGGCCAAAATCAATTGCCCCATACCTTGTTACGGTTGTTCCTGTTAATACATTAGATGAAACACAAATGAAAATTGCAAATGAAATTTATGAAAAATTGCTTTCTGCGGGAGTTGAGGTTGTAATTGATGACAGAGATGAACGGGCGGGAGTTAAATTTAAAGACGCTGATTTAATCGGTTTTCCGTTTAGAATTACGGTAGGAAAAACTATAACTGAGGGATTTGTGGAATTTAAAGAACGTTCAACCGGTGAAATGATTAAACTGACACCTGATGAAGCGGTTGCAAAAATTATTGATGAGGCGAAAAATATATAATGACAAAAATTGAAATTACAGGGGATATTAAAGATAAGAAATTTCATTTTATCGCAATAGGCGGAATAGGAATGAGCGGACTTGCAAAATATTTAATTGAAGCGGGCTGTGAAGTATCGGGTTCGGATATTGAAAAAAGCAAATATACCGAAAAACTTGAAAAAATCGGAGCAAAAGTTTATATCGGGCATAATGCCGACTACATAAAACCCGATATGGTCGTAATTGCAAGTACAGCTATCCGCCCGACAAACCCCGAAGTTGTAAGGGCAAAAGAATTGGGATTAGAGGTTTATCATCGCTCTGATTTGTTGAGTTATATTTCAAAACAATTTAAGGATAAAACGTTTTTAGGATTTTCGGGAACTCACGGAAAAACCACAACAAGCGGGCTTTGCTCTTATATTCTTGATAAAATCGGCGAAAACCCTTCTTTTGTTGTCGGCGGATATGTGCCGGAATTAAACACAAATGCCCGTCATGGTTCAAAAGAATTTTTTGTTGCGGAACTTGATGAATCAGACGGAACGGTTGTAAAATATACTCCGTCAATCAATGTTATTAATAATCTCGAACTTGACCATACAGATTTTTATTCCGACGGTTTTATAGGGATTTTAAATACTTTTTCAAAATTCTTATCAGGACTTGATGAAACTTCGAAAAACATTATAAATATTGATAATACGGGAAGCAGAAGTCTTATCGAAAATAATAAAGGTAAAAGATTTATTACTTTTGGAATAGATAATCCTGCCGATTATATTGCTAAAAATATTCGTTATGCGGATTTGGGTTCAACTTTTGTTGTAGAAAGAATGGGACAAAATTTGGGCGAAATTCAAATGACAATCCCCGGAAAGCATAATGTATATAACGCTTTGGCTGTTATTGCGGCATTGGTTGAAAGAGGATTTTATTTTGATAAAATTGCTCCTTATTTTAAAGGATTTACAGGTATGGGAAGAAGATTTCAAAAAGTTGCGGAGTTTGATAATATTACCGTTATTGACGATTACGCACATCACCCTTCCGAAATTAAAACAACTCTTGATAGTGTAAAAGACCTATCAAACAGAACCGTCGCAATTTTTCAGCCGCACAGATATACAAGACTTCAAAATTTTTGGGATGAATTTCTGACGAGTTTTGACAGCGTTGATAAACTCATTGTACTTGATGTTTACGGTGCAAGTGAAGATTATATTGAGGGAATTACCTCAGAGAATTTTGCCTCTAAACTTAATCATAGAGATTCCGTTTGGGTCGGCGGTTCAATAGAAGATGCCTGCGAGAAGATTTTGCCAATGCTAAAACCTTATGATATTGTACTTACATTAGGTGCGGGAAGTGTTACAAAAGTGGGAGCAACACTTAAAAATCTCCACGAGAAAATGGTGACAAAATGATTGAATGTTTTGAAAATTATGATTTAAAACCGCATACAACCTTTAAAATCGGAGGGTTGGCGAAAAAAGTCTATTTTCCCGAAAATAAAGAAGAATTTATTGAAGTTTTATCATCTTTGGCAGATAAAGCACCTGTTGTTTTGGGTGGTTGCTCAAATGTTCTAATTTCTTCAAAAGGGGTTTCAAACCCTGTTATAATGACTTCAAAACTTGATAAGTATGAATTTGACGAAGAATTTTTGACCGCACAGTGCGGAGTAAAAGGCGGAATTATATCAAAAGAGGCACAAAAACTCGGACTTAGCGGTTTGGAGTTTATGATAGGTTTTCCGGGATGGGTCGGCGGAATGATATATATGAATGCATCTGCTCATAATCAGGCTATTTCAGATATTTTTATTGAAGCCGATGTCTATAATTTGAATACAAAAAAAATTATTACTTTAACAAAAGAAGATATGAAATTTTCTTACAGAAAATCCGTTATGCAAATAATACCGTATATTTTAATAAATGCAAAGTTTAAACTTATAAAAAAAGATACAAAATTAATAAACGATTTAATGGAAAGGAATTTGGAATTCCGAAAAACAAGACAACCGAATTTGAGCTATCCTAATGTCGGAAGTATTTTCAGAAATCCGACAGGAGATTCGGCAGGCAGACTTTTGGATTTAATCGGGGCAAAAGAATTCAAATCCGGCGGAGCAAAAATTTGGCAAAATCATGCAAATTTTATTGTAAATACAGGGAATGCAACTTCTTATGATGTTTTGAAATTAATTAAAATGTGCTATGATGAAATATACAAAGATTATATGATAAAATTAATTCCCGAGATTAAATTTATCGGGGATATGAGTGAGAATGAGGCGGAAATATGGAATACAGTGTCGAAAAAAGGGTTGGTTTAAATAAAAAAATAGCGGTTTTATGCGGAGGAATGTCTAATGAACGTGAAGTTTCTTTGCGGTCCGGAAAAAATGTTTTTGAAGCACTTTTAAGACTCGGTTATAAAAATGCGGAATTGGTTGACGTTGATGAAAATATTGCGTCAAAACTTAAAGCAGGTCAATTTGAAATTGCCTATAACGCACTTCACGGAAAATTTGGCGAAGATGGTTGTATTAAAGGAATTTTGGAAATTTTAAAAATTCCTTATACAGGCTGCGGTGTTATGGCAAGTTCTGTCTGTATGAATAAAGATTATACAAAAAGAATGCTCAATGCTTGCAAAGACATACCTTTAATAAAATCCGTTATTGTAAAACCTAATGACAACGTGACATTAGCAGTTAAAGATTTAAAATACCCTCTTATGCTTAAACCCGTAAGTGAAGGTTCAAGTATCGGAATGTATAAAGTTAACAATGAAAAAGAGCTTCAAGAATGTTTTAAAAAATCGCTTGAATGTAAACAAGACGTAATGATAGAAGAATATTTGCTCGGAGTAAATTGTACAGTTGGGGTTTTAGAGGACAAAGATAAAATTTTTGCGACAGAAATTCTTGAATTTAGAACAAAAACAGAATGGTATGATTACGAGGCAAAATATACAAAAGGTTTGACGGAATTTATTTTGCCTGCCGAGATTTCCGAAGATATGACAAAAAAGGTGAAAGAAATTGCCGTAAAAGCTTTTAATACTTGCGGTTGCAGAGGGGTATCAAGAGTTGATTTTCTGATTAGCAAGAATATACCTTATGTACTTGAAATTAATACAAGTCCGGGAATGACTGATTTAAGCGATTTACCGGCACAATCAAAACCTATTGGCTTAAATTACGATAATTTGGTACAATTAATTTTGAACGGTGCAGGACTGCAAAAATAGCAAGGTAAATAATGTCTTATAATTTTAATGAAAATGAATATAACAATGAAGGTCGTTTCAATAATGATGACGAGCTTGGCAGGCTAATGAATCCTGATAAAACGGAAGAAACAACCATAATGCGTCGTTCTATGGAAATTAGCAGAAAACAACGACAAATACGACAAAAAGGGCTTTTACTCATTCGTCTCAGAGGACTTCTGCGGTTTTTAATTACCCTTTTAATTCTATATTTTACTTATCGTTTAATGACTGCGGCTAAATGGTATCTTCCGAAAGACACAATTAATTCTTATGAAATAAAAAGAATACAAATTGTGGGCAACAAAATCACCCCTACATATAAAATTGTTACCTCTATCAGCGATATTGAACTGCCGCACAAACCTATTTATATGATTAATACTGATGAATTTTCAAGAAAGATTTCTGCACTTGATGCCGTTAAAAAAGTTTATATAAAAAGACTTTGGGCTCCTGCAAGAATAATAATTTATGTTGAAGAAAGAGAACCTGTTTTAACCATTGCTCCGTCAAAAGACGTTACACCGATAGCTTATTTTTCAAAAGACGGGAAATTGGTAGGGCGTGATTATCTTCCTTTGCCTAAGGAATATAACCCGATTTTGGTATTATCATACGGAAATCAAAATGATGATTACACAAAATGGTCAAAGGATAAAGTGCTTTCTATTGAAAAGTTAGCAAAGACACTTGAAAAATCATCGGGAGAAAAAGTGCAATATATTGATATGAGAAAACCCGAAGATATTTACGTTAAACTTACCTCTATAAAAATAAGAATCGGAGAAATTGACGGAAATACCTATAACAGAATCAAAGATATTAAATCTATTTTGAAAAAAACAGAATCTTTCGAAAAGAAAATAAAATATATTGATTTGAGCTGGGACGAATCGAAATACTTGAAATTAGGTCAAGACGAGGAAACAAATGATGAACAAACAATACAACAACCTGTTGTTGAAGAAAAAGACGGCAATAGCACAGATTAACTCTTTAACAGGTGCAATTAAACAAAATGCCGAACATGTTGAAGAATACATCAATCTTGCTTTAAACAAAAATATTGAAGTTTTAATTTTCCCCAAAAACATTATCTTGGGGATTAATGCAAAAGATTTATACAAAAATAACGAGTTGATAATTCAACAAAAAAAAATACAAAACCTTTTAAAATCAAAATACGAACAAATTGAAATTATTTTTGATGAACAGGAATTCACTGACGCCAAAATAATAAATAATCCAAAAAGATATTCTTACGGCGAGTTTTGGACATTTAGCGAATATTTAAAACGACAGGAAGGTTTAATTATAAACATAAATCCTGTCGGAGCATTTGATGAAAGAATTTATGAGGGAAGAAGTATTGCCTCTTTTAACGGGAAAATTGTTGCACTGGGTAAATTTTTGGAAGAAGATTTGATTATTTTAAATTATGAAGAAGATTTAAAAATTAATCCTCTTTCATTTGAAGAAGAAACATTCAAAATTTTGAGTTTCGGTATAAAAGATTATTGCAGAAAAACAGGGTTCAAAAAAATAGTTTTGGGCTTATCGGGAGGACTTGACAGTGCAATTACTGCCGTTTTGGCATGCGATGCAATCGGTGCGAACAATGTTTTGGGAATAACAATGCCATCTAAATATTCAACTGAGGGGAGTTATAATGATTCATTTAAATTGGCGAAAAATCTCGGAATGGTTTGTATTGAAAAACCCATAAAATCGCTATACGATGAATTTATTCATTCAATTCAGGAAGATAAAACCTATAATGATTTGGCGGAAGAAAATATTCAACCTCGAATCAGAGCTTTAATTCTGATGAATTATTCTAACAGAGGAAACAGACTTTTATTGTCAACCGGCAACAAATCAGAATGTGCAATGGGCTATTGCACTCTATACGGTGATACCTGCGGCGGATTAAATCCTATTGCTGATGTTTTTAAAACGGACTTATACAGAATTTCAAATTGGGTAAATAAAAACAGCGGAAAAGAAATTATACCCGATAATATCCTGACAAAAGCTCCGTCGGCAGAATTAAAACCTAATCAGAAAGATGAAGACTCTCTGCCGCCTTATGCGGTTTTGGATGATGTTTTACGACGTTATATTGAGGACGGGCAATCTTATGACGATATTTCAAAAGATTACGGAACTGTTTTGGTTTCTGAAATAATAAAAAAACTCAATTTTAATGAATTTAAAAGACACCAGTCAACCCTCTTTTTTGAAATTTCAAAAAAATCTTTGGGTACAGACAGAAATTATCCGATAGTTTGTTCAAAAGAAGTTATATAAAATAAAAAGGGCGGATTAACCGCCCTTTTTTGTTCGTCTTTTATTATTCATCTAAAAGCCATTTATCATCTTTCAGCGAAAATTGTTTTGTTGTCGAACCCGCAAATCTTGTAATTTTTGCGAAGTCTGATTTCTTATACAAAGCTTCTTTTACGCTGAACGTATTGTCTGCATCATTGTAGGTTATCGAGAATTCAGACATTTCATTGTTATCACGACCGCTTACACTGCCGAAGTCATCAGGCATAGGATATTTGATACGGAATTTTGTAATTCTGCCGCTATCATCTGTTTCGATAATAACATTATCTGTGTTATCCATATTCAGACCAAGCATTGACATTACAGAACCAATGTCTTTAAATCTGTCGCCATGTAAAGCTCCGGGTTCACTACCGGTATTATCGACTGCAACACCCTCAGCATCAAAATCAGCTTCTTCTACGCTGCCGTCAGGCTTTGTTTTAATTTGGTGATAGCTGCCGTCGGGATTATATTGTTTTTCAATTTTGGTACCGTCACTATCTGTATAAATTTCACGGAGTTTTTTGCCGTTTCCGTCATAGGTAGTAATTTGACCTGTTTTTGTATCTTTGACTTCACGGGATTTAACTTCTCCGTTTTCGTATGTAAGCGTAGTTATCTGACCTTCAAACTGAATATTTTCTTCTGTCGGATTACCGTCTGCATCAAATTTTGTAACGGATATTGTTTCACCGTTTCTGATTTCTTCGGATACTTTAACACCGTTTTCAAATTGTGCGGTTGTAACTACACCGTCGGTTGTTGAAGATACTGTCTTGTTTCCGTTATCATCAAAGGTTGTTACAGAAGTTGTTGTTCCGTCTGTTTCAACTTCTTTGATTTTATTTCCGCTATTATCATAAGTTGTGGTTGTGACTTTGCCGTCTTTTACGGTTTGAATTTCCTTACCGTCAGCACTTACGGTTGTTGTAGTTGTTGTTCCGTCTTTTGTTTCAACAGCTTTTTCAAGATTTCCGTTATTGTCATAAGTTTCTGTTCTTGTACTCAGCTCATTGCCGTCATAGCTTACAACGATAGTTTTTGTACCGTCGGGGTTGGTTGTTGTTTTTGTAACGGTTTTTCCGCTCTGTATTGTCTGTTCAAGAACTTGGTCAGTATCACCATTGTATTTTGTTGTTATAATTGTTCCGTCTTGTTCGGATACTTCGGTTCTTGAATTTGCATCATAAGTGGTTGTTACCGTTATGCCGTTTACAACTTCAACTTTCGATATCGGGTTGCCGTCACTATCATAAGTGATTGTTGTATTTGTACCTCTGTCGGTTTCTGTTCTTGTATAATCACCGTTGACTCCACGTTTAATTTCTATTGTCTTATCGGGAGTATCAATTGTACGGCTGATTTCACTACCGTCTTTGTCTTTTATAACGGTTGTTGTCGTTCCGCCTTCTTTTGTAACTTCGGTCAAGCCATCTTTACTTACAGTAGTTTCAGTTGTTTTGCCCGGAGTTTCTTCTTTAATGCTCAGAACATTACCGTCTTTATCCGTTATTGTTGTTGTTATTTTACCGCTTTCTCTTACGGTCGTTGTTGTTGAACCGTCATCATTTTGTTTTACAGTTGTTTCGGATTTTACACCGTCTTTATCTTCAACTTTTCTGCCGGTTTCGGTACCGTCTTTATCACGATATACCGTTGTAATTGTTCCGTTTTCGGTAATAGTTTCGGTAGTACTTCCGTCAGCGTTTGTTTTTACTTCCGATGTTCTGTCAACAGCCTTTGTTATTACCGTACTTGAAATAACCGTTGTTCCGTCAGCTGCATATACGGTTGTCTTTATAGTTCCGACCGTATTATCTTTACTTAGGTCGTATTCAACTTTTGTAATTGAAGTTAAGACGCCGTCATTATACTGTTTGATTTCTTCTTTATCTTTGTTTTCAAGTACATATTTGGATAATTCATTTCCGTTTTCATCGTAGGTGTATTTAATTTTGTTATTAGCATCAATTGTTGATTCGGAAACGGTTTTGCCGTTTTTGTCTTGTGTTGTTGTAGTCGTTGAACCGGTAGTTGATTTTGTAACAGAACCGTCATCATTATATGTATAATCTGTCTTAACGCCGTCTTTGCCGGTTTTTGTTGTAACGGTTGAAATGACGTTATCATCTTTATCCATATAGGTTCTTGTTGTATCGTCTGTTTTTGTTTCCGAAAGAATTTTACTGTCATCATCTTTCGCCGTTACTGTTGTGGTTGTTGTTTCACCCTCAACTTTAACTTTTGAAATTGCGTTATTATCTTTATCAACTACGGCAGTTGTTGTTTCTGTTTTCTGAGTAACTTCGGTAATCTTATTGCCTTCGTCATCATAAGTTATTTTCGTTTCTGTATTGGTATTTGTATCGATTGTAACTTTTGATATAAATTTACCGCTGTCATCATTTGTTGTTGTGGTTGTAACGCCGTTTTCCGTTTCGATAATTGATTTTATTGAACCGTCAGGATTATATTGAGTTTCTGTTGTTTTATCACCGCTGTATGAAGTTTCGGAAAGTTTTGTTGTTCCGTCAGGACCATAAAGTGTCTTTTTGGTTTCTTTGCCGTCTTCTTTTACGGTTTCAACCCAGACATTCTTTTCGGAATCAAAGACTTTTGTAACTTCTCTGCCGCCTGATGTTTCAACAACGCTCAATACATTACCTTTGCCGATACCATCTGCACTCGGACCGTAGGTTGTAGCAATAGTTTTGCCGTCCTCATATTTTGTAATTGTACCCGAGCCGTCAGCATTAGCTTCGATTTTTTCTTTAAGTACGGTGTATTCACCGTTGTCATCTTTACCATAGACATTGCTTATATATGAACCGTTGTCATTTGTAATTTTTTCTGTCTTAGTACCTTTTTCATGGTCAAAAGTTGTTTCAACTTTACCCTCAATTACGCCGACAAGTCTGCCCTTGTCATCGTAACTTTCAATTTTTGTCTTACCGTCATCACCATAGGTTGTGACTTTCTTTGTACCGTCAGCAAATTCTTCTGTTTTAAGAGCAGGGTTTTCACCGTCGGCTTTGAAGTCAACAGTTGTTGTGTTACCGTCTTTTTCCGTAACTTCTTTTGTTCTTTTTCCTGTTTCAGGGTTGAAATCAGTTGTAACTTTTGAACCGTCATCTTTATTTTCAACTGTTTTTACAGGTCTGCTATCATCGTCAAAATATGTTGTTTTGATAAGTATTTCTTTGCCGTCTTGAACTTTTGTCTCTTCTTCACGGTCTTTAATTTTATTACCCTCATCATCATAACGATAGAATGTAGTTGTCTTAACATCGCCATCAACGGATTCTTCACTCATTATACGACCTGCATCATAAGTTTTTCCGTCAATTTTACCGGAAGCAAGGTCACCGTTATTGTAATACAAACCTTCAAATTCTTTTAATCCTGTTGAAAGTTCACCGTTTTCATAGAGTTTATTTTCATGAAGTTTTGTACCTGTTGAAAGTTCACCGTTTTCGTACAGTTTATCTTCAAAGAGTTTTGTACCTGTTGAGATTTCACCATTTTCATACAATTTGCCCTCAAAGAGTTTTGTTCCTGTTGCAAGTGAACCGTTTTCATACAGTTTATCTTCAAAGAGTTGTGTTCCTGTTGCAAGTGAACCGTTTTCATACAATTTATCTTCAAAGAGTTTTGTTCCTGTTGCAAGTGAACCGTTTTCATAGAGTTTATCTTGGAATACTTTTGTCCCTGTTGAAAGTTCACCGTTTTCATAGAGTCTATCTTGGAATACTTTTGAACCTGTTGAGAGTTCACCGTTTTCAAATAGTTTTCCGCCAAACAGCTTATCGCCCTTAGAAAGCTCGCCGTTATCATAGAGTTTACCCTCAAATAATCTTTCACCTTTTGATAATTCACCGTTTTCATAGAGTTTTCCGTCAAAAAGTTTATCACCCTGAGAGACCTCACCGTTTTCGTATAATTTACCCTCAAAAACTTGTGTTTCTGTCGCAAGTGAACCTTTATCATAAAGCTTGTCTTCAAAAATTTGTTTTTCCAATTCAAGCTCGCCGTCTTTATATAATTTATCTTCAAAAGCTTTCAAACCTTTTGCAAGTTCACCGTTTTCATAGAGTTTACCCTCAAACGTTTGAAGTCCTTTTGCAAGTTCACCATCCTGATAAAGTTTATCTTCATGAAGTTTCAAACCTTTTGCGAGTTCACCGTTTTCATATAACTTACCGTCAAATACTTGTAATCCTGTTGCAAGCACACCGTCATTGTATAATTTGCCCTCAAAAATTTGAAGTCCTTTTGCCAATTCACCGCCTATATACAGTTTTCCGTCAATAAGACCTTGTTTTTGAGAAGTTCTGTTCATTACGGCATCAAATATATCCTGAGATTTTCCTTTTGATTTACCTGAAATAATTTCATCCAAAACCTCTAATATCTGATTTTTCATATTTTCATCTATTTGTAATCCGTATTTGAAAGTAAAGGTTCCGTTCTTTATGGCTTTTTGGAGATTTTTTGCTTCTTTGACTGTAATTGTACCGTTTTGTTTTGTCTTATTAGGGTTATAATTTCCTTTTGAATTAAAAACCGCGCTATCCATTTGCTGGGTTATTTGTGCAGCTTCTCTGACTTGTTGGAAATATGCTTTTGCCTTACTTTGTGCTTCAGGTGAAGTAATATCACCGAACTGTGCAAAAATCACATTCAAATCTATTTTAGATATATTTGCGGTTCCGCTTTTGCCTGCAAGTAATTTCCATGCATATTTAAAAGATGTTCCGTTAGAGTTGTATAACGGTGCCAATACTGTTTTAAACGGTTCAGGAAGATTATTCAACTTACTATTCTTAAAATTGAAATTTTTCAAATTCCCGCTAATCAAATATTTATAATAATTTGTTTGAAGATTATCAATGTTTGAATCAGTAATATATGATGATGAATTTTTTAACCCTAAAGCTTTTACAAATTCACTGGCGGTTATGCTGCTTGCGGAACTGTTTGAAGAAGAACCGCCTTTTGCAACAAACTTAAATATATCATTGTCAATAGTTCCGTCATCATTTATAAATTGACTTAAAATATTTTTTATATCAGCATTAGTTGTTGATTTATATGTATTTAAAATATCATCTGCGGTAATTTTAGTTTTATTACCCAAAGCTTTCATTAATGCTGAAGCCGTTAGTGTCCCTGACAAGCTGACTCCTGATTCGTCAGAAGTTTCAGCCGCAGCAGGTGTTTCAGACGCACTTGGAGTTTCGGATGCACTCGGTGTTTCGGATGTACTCGGTGCAGCTGCTGTCGCACTTGTTTGTAATTGCGTCAAATATTCGTTTCTCATATTTGTCAGTTCTTTATCAGAATATTTTTTACTGCCGTTTTTGATTTTCGCTTGCAGCTTGTTTTCTATATCAGTAATAACGTCTGCCCAAGATTTGTTTAGACCGACTAATTTTTTGGAATTATCACCGTAATATTTTTGTGTATCTTCCCAAAACTTTTTAAAATCGTCAACGGAAACCCCGTTTTTATTGTTATAATCACCATCATTAACCATTTTACCTATAATACTGTTTTCAACAGCTTTTATCGTACTTTGTAAATATTTTTTATTATCAGGAGTCATTGTTGCAAGAGCATTTTCAAAATTTACCAAATCCTTAAAAGATATTTTATCTCCTGATCCCTCATCACTTGCCATTTTTCTAATGAGTTCTTCTGCCATTTTGGCTACATAAGTCTGCAAGAATCTTTTTTCCTGCGTTGACAATGCAACTTTGCCATCCAGTTCATTAAATCCGTACTGAACAGCTTTTGTAAGGTCGTTCAAATCAACCTTTCCGCTGCCGTCAAAGTCAAAAAGTTTTTCTTTCTTGTCAGCCGAGAGATTTTCAATCTCCGTTTTTTGTTTTGATGCTGTCATTGCTTTGATTTTGGTAAAAATAGCTTTGATTTCGTCCATTGTTGACATAGTTTTTTCTCCTTATATAAATTTAGTCATGGTTATACATGTTTTTATATCGGTAGTTTTTCTAAAATCTTTAATTATTTTATCATTTTGCTTAATAAGTTGTTACATAAAATTATAAAAATCATATTTTTAGAGGGGTAAAATAATAATCGGCTCTGATTTTGAGCCGATTATTATTATTTTTGAAGTCGATTGTATTTTTATTTGACATTTTTCAAAACTTGTTTTATTCCGGGTTCTTCATTTGAGCCTGTATATCTTTTTCTGAATTCATACATAATCTTCGGCAAAATATAGCAAACCGCAAAACTCCCGAGAGCAAGATTTCCGTATATTCCAAACCTTTTAACCTTTGCTTTCCTCTTTATAAATTGTTCAAGATTTTCTCCGCCTTGTTTCAAAAACTCAGGGACTGCATCAGTTATTATATCAAAATTTTCTCTCAATGATTTCACATCAAGATATTTTATCGGATTTCTGTAAACTCTGCCTGTTTTATCTTTTACCGTTTCAATCCAATTCAATTTTTTTGCATATTTAATAAAAGGATTTCTTGAATTATTTATATTTGAATCAATATAATTGATTACCTTTTCATCAGACATAGCTTTTATGGGATTAATCGACAACATGCCTGATTTAAGTTCGTTTACAAAGTTTTTATCCTCTAAAATAACAGGGTCAAGTTTGTTTTTTGTAAACAAATCAACTAACTTTTTGATGTGAGCTCCGCCAAAATAAATAAGATAAAAAGCTCCGGCTTCTCGTATAAATTTTTCTATCGCTGCGGCAAACTGTACTCCTGCACTTCGTCCTTTTAGAGCATCTTTTTCTCTTTTATTTGCATAGTAAATTCTTCCGCTTGAAATTGCAATATCCATTGCCGCCATTCCGTCAAGTGCCGATTTTTGTGCATTTATGGCTTTTTCAAGTAAACTGCTTTGAAGCGATTTAAAAGATACTTTTTTCTTTGATTTTTTATTTACAAATTTTTCAAATGAACCGAAAGTAACATTAAACGCTGTTTTTTCGGGTTTTTTCTTAGGATTTTTTTTATCCACTATAAACTGAGTCATATTTATAATTGATTTCGGTAAAACAATCGCCGATAAATACGTTGCAAATAAAAGCGAGGTAATTGTTCTTGTAATTTGCAAATTCTTGAATTTTCCGCTGTTTTTTGCAACATTTTTCAAAGCCTCGGAAGCATTTATAGTTTTCTTTCCGATAACAATATTTTCCGGTAATTCTTTTAATGAAATTTTTTGAAGTACATTTTTTATTGTCTGAGTTTTTTCACTGTCTTTTATAAAAGACAAACTGACATCAGGGTTTAAACCTGCCGATTTGAAAACCGTTTTGTTAAAAACCTTATTCGCAAAAGGTATTGACCCGAACCAAAATAACGACGACATATTTGCATCTACGAATTTTTCCGTTGCTTCGTATTTTTTTGTTTCTTTGCCGGAACTGTAATACGCCATTGATGTTCTTCCGACATTTTCAATTAAATCTTTTACCATTAAAGGTGTTATTGTACTGTAATTATTAAGTGCTGATACTATTTGTGTTGATAATATACTCATTTTTTTTCTCCTTTTTTTTAATCGTCAAAATAATTGCCAAACAATGATGTTCGCAATGATGATGATGATTAAAATGGAGATTGTATATTAAAAACATTTATTTACCTCTAAAATTTACTAAAAACGAAAAAACTTCCTTTTGGGAAGTTTCTAAACATCACAAAGTTTCGGAAACTTCCGTCTTAATTGTGATGATGATGTCGTTCTGCTTGTGTAAATAAAGTATTCATATCCTCATTATATTTTTATTTTTTGATTTGTCAATGATTTTTTCTGTTTTGTAACATATTTTAATATAAAAAATCAATATATTAATATCCTCTGAAAAGGTTAAAATCTTCTTATAATAAGATTTTACTTGACAATAAAATTGTTTGTTTTTATAATAATATGGAATGTTTAGGAGAAATTATGACAGAGATTAAAACAAAAATTGAAATTAGTGATTTACCAAAAGAGGTTCCTGATTATAAAAATTCTGCGGAATCAAAAGAGGCTCTTACCGAAAAGTGGTTGACAAACTGGATTAAAGATGCCATTAAAAACAAAAAAATCAAGACATATTCGCTTTTACCGATAAAATCAAAGCTCGCATATTATTTGGGAGTTAGTATCGGTACTGTTCAAAATGCTATAAGATATATGGAAGATAAAGGTATAGTCGAATCAAAGCAGAGAATAGGAACTTATATTATTTCGGGAGAAAAAAAGGTTTCTGTTCCGCATAAACTCACGGGAAAAAGAGATTTAACCATAAAACAATTGCTTTATTTTATTGTTGATAATGAATTGAATATCGGTGATAAAATTCCGTCGATTCGTTCAATGGCAAAGATGCTTTCTCTTTCTACGAATACCGTAAGACTATCAATAGAGCATTTGGTTTCAAAAGGAATTTTAAAAACAAACATAAAAGATAAAGAGATTTTTTATACAGTTGAAAAAATTCCGGAGATAAAAGGAAATTTAAAGTTGGAAACAAGAACACTTGCTTCAAAAATAGAAGAAGAGATATTGAAATTTATTAAAGAGAATTTTAAAGCCGGAGATAAGTTTTTAACGCACCATGAACTTGCAAAGAAATTCAATGTCAGTGTAAAAACAACTCACGATGCAATAAAAACTCTTATAAATAAAGGGTATTTGGTTTCAAGAAGAGGTCAGTACGGAACGATTGTCGTTAAGACTTCTCAAAAAGAATCGCTTATGCCAAAACCCGAAATGACAATTTTTGCACCTGCGGCTCAGGCAGCAATTTATCGTTATGAAAAAATTAAAAATTATATAAAACAGATAATTACGCAAGAATTTGATTTAGGGGAAAAATTACCTTCTATGCAGGATTTGGCAAAAAGAACCGAAGTAAGTACAAATACTATTAAAAAAGCTTTGCATGATTTGGCAAAAGAGGGTTATATCGGCTTTTCAAGAGGTCGATACGGCGGCTCTTTTGTAATTAATATACCTGAAAATCAAGAATCAGCAGCTTTCAGATGGCTCGCAGTAAGCAAAAAATATGTAACGAAGTAGGTTTTATGATAGAGCCGATAAACAAAAAATTATATTTAAAAATGCTTATGTCAACCGAAAGTGATATGACGGGAAATTACAACCCCTCTAAGACGGATAAAGATACTTTGCAAATCACAAAATCAGAGTTTCCATGGGTTATAAACCCTATTATAACTTCCGCTTTAGATGAATTAAGAAAAGTAAAATTCAATCCTTATGACATAGAATATCTTAAAAATATGGGGCTTGAAATTCCTTTTAAATCTGGAGAAGAAGCCGTCAAATTCATAAAATCGTCTAATTTGAGAATTGATTTCAATGATACGGGAGC
>JAFSWA010000025.1 GCA_017444705.1 bacterium | reverse complement strand
GATTTGGCACAGTCGTTCGGTGTTTTTGAAAATGAAAATGAACAAAAAATTATTAAATATATGAGTTCAGCTGCAATTTCATGCGGATTTCATTGTGCTGACCCGCTAAAAATAAAAAAAGCTATGGAATTATGTAAAGAAAATAATATTGCAATCGGTGCTCATATCGCATTCCCCGATATTCAGGGTTTTGGCAACAGGCAAATGAGTCTTTCGCAAGAAGAAATTGAGGCTATCGTTATTTATCAATTAGGAGCAATACAATCTTTTGCAAAAGCAAATAAAACCGAAATTGAATTTGTAAGAACTCATGGTGCTATGTGGGAAATGGCAGCAAGAGATTTTGAATTTTCAAAAAATATTGCAAATGCGATTAAAAAAGTCAGTGAATGGCTCGTTTACTACGGTGCAGCCGGAGAAACACTTTCTGCGGTTGAGGCGGAAACTGATATAAGAACGGCAAAAGAAATTATATTAACTAAAAACTATAACAGTGATATGAGTTTTGATAAAAATTGCACTTACATTTTTTCAACTGAAAAAGCCCTAAATCGTTTGAGAAAACTTCTTATAAGTTCAGAAATTTCAACCTCCGAAAGAGAATATGTAAAAGTTGATTTTGATTCAATTCACTTTGAAACAACAAAAGAAAATTCTTTGGAGCTTGCAAAATCCGCTTATCAGATTATGCAGCCAAAACCTGTTAACTATAATAAAGTAGTAACTTCGGGATGGGTATAAAATGACAAAAAACCAATTCAAAAATTTAATCAGAAGTTTTATAAAAGTTCCGAAAGATGCAGGTTGGCTAATTCCCGGATTAGAAGTTAAACGTTGGTTTGCACTTATTATTATTGGGGTATCTCTTGCTATTTTCGGTTTATGTATTGTTTTAAATCTTAAACCTATATATTGGCTTTTAAGCGTATTAATGAAACTTGTTAAAGTTTTGCACTCAGAAGTTATCGGAATTGGTCTTATTCTTGTTGGAGCATATATTTTTCTTAAAGGATGGGCAAAAACAAATTATTCTATTTTAAATGTAAATGACCAAAGAGAACGACAGGATATTTTAGAAGATTTATACAGACGAAGAAAACTTAATAAAGGTCCGAAAATCGTAGCAATAGGCGGAGGAACAGGCTTATCCACATTATTAAAAGGTATTAAAAAACTGTCAAATAATATAACGGCTGTTGTTACGGTTGGTGATGACGGCGGAAGTTCCGGCAGATTAAGAGAAGAAATGGGAGTTTTGCCTCCGGGAGATATAAGAAACTGTATCGCAGCTCTTGCTAATGCCGAAGATTTGGTTACAAAACTTTTTCAATATAGATTCAAATCCGGTAAAGGTATTGAGGGTCACAGTTTCGGAAACTTATTTTTGACGGCTATGTGTTCAATTACGGGAGATATGCTCAGAGCAGTTAAAGAATCTTCAAAAGTTTTGTCTATAAGAGGAAGAGTTTTGCCATCAACATTAGATGATATGCGGCTTGTGGCAAAAATGGATACAGGAGAAATTGTCAAAGGTGAATCTAATATACCTGAGGCTAATGGAAAAATTATTGAATTATCTTGTGAGCCATCAGATTGTAAAACCTTACCTGAGATAATTCTTGCAATACAGGAAGCCGATTTAATTATTATGGGACCCGGCAGTCTTTATACGAGTGTTATTCCGAATCTTTTAATTAAAGATATTTCAAAAGCTATTGCTGAGTCAAAAGCTAAAAAAATATATGTATGCAACGTAATGACTCAGCCGGGAGAAACAGACGGATATTCTGTTTCAGACCATATAAACGCAATAAAAAAACACGCAAAAGAAGATAATATAATTGACGCAGTGCTTGTAAACGATAATTTTCCGGAAGATGCACTTGAAAAATATAAAGAAGCAAACCAAATTCCCGTGGAAGTTGACGATGCTAAAATTAACGATATGGGAATACAGGTTGTTAAAAGACGTTTGATTGAAGAAAGTACCGGAAATTTAGTACGACATTCACCGCAAAGAGTTGCAAGAGCAATTCATTATTGGTATCACAGAGGGTAAAATCATGAGTAATTTTTCCGAAAAAGAAAGAAAACCTGTTAATGTAAACTCATTTATGAAGTTTAAAAAGCAAAATCATAAGATTACTATGCTGACGGCATATGATTATTCAACCGCAAAAATGCTTGATGAAGCGGGAGTTGACGGAATTTTGGTCGGTGATTCGCTGGCTATGGTTGCACTTGGTTATGAAGATACAATGAAAATAACAACAGAAGAAATGTTGATTTTTACAAAAGCTGTTGCAAGAGGGGTTAAATCATCGTTTGTTGTCGCAGATATGCCTTTTATGAGTTACCATGTATCTGTTGAAGAGGGAATTAAAAATGCAGGTGAATTTATTAGAGCCGGTGCTAAGGCGGTTAAAATAGAGGGCGGTTCCGATTATACGGCTCAACTTACTAAGAGACTGACTGAATCGGGGATTCCGGTTCTTGCACATTTAGGTTTTACTCCGCAATTTATAAATTCATTGGGCGGGCATTATATTCAAGGTAAATCCGCCGAAAATACAAAACGAATTCTTGAAGAAGCGAGAAAAATGGAATGTGCAGGGGCTTTTGCCGTTGTGTTGGAAATGGTACCCGAAGAATCCGCAAAATATATTACGGAAAATATCTCAATCCCAACAATAGGTATCGGAGCGGGAAGATTTTGTTCGGGACAAATTTTGGTTACTGACGATATAATCGGTAAATATTCTGATTTTACACCAAAATTTGTTAAAAAATATGCGGATGTATTTACAGTCATTAAATCGGCGGCAAGTGAATATGTGAATGATGTTCATACAGGTTCATTCCCCGAAGAAAATCATGTTTTTAAATTAGACGAGACAGAAGGCAAAAAATTATATGACTTTACTGATAAAAACAATTAAAGAGTTGAAAGAAAAAGTAAAAGAATACAAAAAAGAAGGTCTGACAATCGGACTTGTTCCGACAATGGGAGCTTTACACAGAGGACATTTTTCTTTGATAGAAAAAGCGGTTTCGCAAAATAACAGAACTATTGTAAGTGTTTTTGTAAATCCTACGCAATTCGGACCGAATGAGGATTACGATAAATATCCAAGAACTCTTAAAGAAGATTTACAAGGAGCGGAAAAAATCGGTGCTGATATAGTATTTTCCCCGTCTCCTGATGAAATGTATGCCGGTTGCACATTGAATAATAACTATTTAACGTATGTTGCACCGCCGTATGAGTATATCAATAAACTTTGCGGAAAAAGCCGCCCGAACCACTTCGACGGAGTTGCAACAGTTGTTACAAAACTGTTTAATCTGTCTGAGGCAGACAATGCATATTTCGGAATGAAAGATGCACAGCAGCTTTTAATTATAAGAAAAATGGTAAAAGATTTGAACATGAATATTAATATTGTTCCTTGTCCTATTGTAAGAGAAGATTCGGGACTTGCAATGAGTTCAAGAAATAATTATTTATCACAAAATGGCAGAAAAACGGCACTTGCTTTGTCCAAAACAATTTTTACGGTTGAAAATCTCGTAAAAAATGGTAATATTAAAGATGTAAGATATTTAACCGATGTTGCCCTAAAATTGTTAGAGGATACAGAAGTTGAATATATTGAATTTGTTGATTACGATAATCTTGAAAATGTATCGACAATAAAGAATAATACCCTTTTTGCGATAGCGGCAAGGGTTGAAGGTGTCAGATTGATAGATAACATTTTATTGGAGGAATAAAAATGTTTTGGTTACTTTCACGTTTAATTAAAAATATTGCATATGCGTTTAGAGTATTTCAGTTTATATTGTTAATCTATTTAGTCGGTGATATTTTATATTGGTTTTTTGCTTTGGGAAAATCCTTTATTGCAGACTTTTTTGCACCGGCATATTCGCTGCCTCTTGGTATAGTTAAAAACATAGCAGATGCATTAAATTGGGAAATAGGGAAGAACTTTCCGCTTCTTCAACTTGATATACTGTTGTCAATTTTCGTTGTCATAATAGTTTTAATTATTTCAAACTTCTTATTTATCGGTCTTGGAGCATTGGAAAAATTCTTGGTGGAAAAGGCATATGATAGAGGTGAAAAAGACTACGAATAATTCATAATTAAAAATATCTGCCCTGACTTGGGTCAGATATTTTTAAACCGTCTTTCAAAAGATGGTTTATAGTTTCTTTTACTCCTTTTATATGATCTTCAACTCTTTCTAATTCGTATTTAGGGTATCTTTTTGCTGCGGCTCTTCTAAGTGACTGGAAATAATACGGCAGATTTAAACTCAGTCCTGTCATTGTATCCAGCGGTTGACTTCTTCTTGTTGAATTATCATTACCGCATGCAGCAACTATATTTGTTAAAACATTAGTTCCTCCGCAGGAACGAGGCAGCAAATGTTCAATTGTAATTACACTTGGCATTAAAAGTCTTGTCGCAATTTCAAAAGGCGATTTTCTTGAATACTTAACTACAAAAGCGTCTATACTCGTATAGGTGTTAGGCATTGATTTTATAGCATTTATTATTTTTATATAATTACTGAAATCTTCGTATTGTTCATTCAGTTTAAAGAATTGACTTATATATTTATTTCTTTTAAAGTGTTGATTTTCTTCTCTGTTATGTATTTTTTTCAAACCCTCTTGAATATAAGCCATTGTTAAATTTTTGTCATGCTCTGAAAAATCAACTGCAATTTTTTGCAGTTCCAATAAGACTTTTTCCTGTTGGTTTTCAAGTCTTTCAATATGTCTCGGATACATTATATTTAAAATTTCTTTCAAATCTGCGTGAGGATGTTTTTTTAACTCCTCTTTAATTAAACATGCAACCTTTTTTTCATTGGGTTTCATATCAGGTTGAAGTGATATCAAAAACTTTGCAAGATTCAACCCTTTTAATTTTTCCGCCTTTTTTGCATAATCATAAAT
>JAFSWA010000024.1 GCA_017444705.1 bacterium | reverse complement strand
TGCAAACCACAGAATCAAAAGCAAGATTATTATCCGCAAACAACGAAGAATGTACGTATGATGAGTCCGGGAAAATAGCATCTAAAACCGTAACGACCGACAATTATACAATTACCTATAATTATGAAAATGAATTGCTTACATCTGCAAAACAAGTAATGAAAGACGGTTCAGTTGTTAATTATTCTTATATAAACGGAGTTATCTCAAATGCTGAAAAATGCACTTATAATAAAAACAAACAGATAAGTTCAAAAATTCAATACACATTTGATGCACAAGGGAATCAAAAACCGCAATCGGTTATGACTTATGAATACAATTCAGACAAAATGATTGAGGCTACAAATCTTTACTATTTTGATGCTGACGGCAATGAATATCTTGCAGGCAAAGATAAGTATAATTATAACGGCACCGGCGGAGATTTGAGCAGTATAAAGACAACTTGTTATGATAAACAGGGTAATGTCATCACAACAGTAAGCAACGGATATGATAAAAACAGAGATGCAAAACCTCTTCCTTATGTAACACCTAACGGTTGTATTATTGAGTTTGACGATAATTATTCAATACAATTAAATAAAGGTGATACCGTAAAAATCAGTGTTCATAAAGCTTATGTAACCCGTGCAGACGGAAGTGTTACGGTTTATAATGCGAGCGGAAAAGCGACAAGCTATACTTCCCCAAGCGGAACAAAAAGCAGTGTTCCGAAAGCATACAAGGCAAAAGCTCCGGCGAAAGGAGAAGAAGCATCCTCAGAAATTATAAAAGACCCTGTTACCGGCAATACAACTAAAAAAATCTCAAAAGATAAAGATGGTAAAGTGATTGCCGAAACCGAATTTATTTGGAAAGACGGGAAAAAAATAGCAACAATAAAAACCGAATATTCAGGTTCAAAAATTACAAAAAGAATATCATCTTCGTACTCTGATGACAATAAACTTACCAAAAGAGTAACAGTTGATTACACAAAAAATAAAACAACAACCGTAAAATATAATGAGAATGCAAAAGCTCTCAGCAAAGAAGTAATAAATGCACACGGTGAAAGATTAGTATATAAATTAGGCTATGATGAAACAGGGACAATAAAACAAACATCAGTAGTCAGCCATTATATGGCTGACGGGAAAATAAGAGCAAAAGTAAGCTATAAATATAACAGCGAAACCGGGCTTGTTGCTTCAAATACAAGAAATGTTTATCACCTGAAAACAGGTAAAGTCTATATAAAATGCAAATATAAACGTGACCAAAAAACAGGAAAAGTTATATCGGAAAAGATGGATTATTATTCTCCAAACGGGAAAACTTTCCTTCGCTCCTCGACCTGTACAAGCGGTTGGTACTAAAAACTTTAAAATTGCGGCATAATTTATGCTGTAACTTTATTCACACACGCACTAATTGCGTCTAAAATTCGTTTGACTTCTACAACTTCAATACCTTTAAAGTTTTTCTTTTCACCCGATTTCAGCTGTTTTGGAATAATAATTTTTTTGAATCCCAATTTTTGTGCCTCTATAATTCGTTTTTCTAAATTATTTACGGGTCGGATTTCACCGGAAAGTCCTATTTCACCTACAATTACGGTATCAGAATCAACCACGACATCTCTTGCACAGGTCAAAATTGCAAGTGCCACTCCCAAATCCGCCGCAGGCTCATTGATATTCATTCCGCCTATGACATTTATATAAACATCTTGTTTACTCAAATTTATTCCGAGTCGTTTTTCAAGCACAGCAATAATTTGCAGGGTTCTGTTATAATCAACTCCGTTTGAAACCCTTCTGCCCGAGGGATATGCAGTAGAACCGACAAGTGCCTGAATTTCAACAAGTAAGGGTCTTGTCCCCTCATTAGTGGCAATAATAACATTCCCCGGAGTATTGGTTTCTTCTTTGTTTAAAAACAATTCACTCGGATTCGTAACTTGTTGAAGTCCATCCTCAGTCATATTAAAAATACCGACTTCGTTTGTCGTGCCGAAACGATTTTTCATGCACCTTAAAATTCTGTATGATTTATATTTATCGCCTTCAAAATATATAACCGAATCAACCATGTGTTCTAAGACCTTTGGTCCTGCGATATTTCCGTCTTTTGTAACATGCCCGATA
This sequence comes from bacterium, assembly GCA_017444705.1. Taxonomy (GTDB): domain Bacteria; phylum Cyanobacteriota; class Vampirovibrionia; order Gastranaerophilales; family Gastranaerophilaceae; genus RGIG3525. The sequence continues at coordinate 2,546 of JAFSWA010000024.1, read as the reverse complement.
ATAATAATTGTAATATTTTGTGACTTTGACAAATCCATCAAAAGATTTGTACATTCTCTTATTTGAGAAACACTGCCCGCAGTACTTGTAATATCGTTTGAATAAATAGCCTGAATACTGTCAATTACAACTACATCCGGTTTCAAATCAGTTATATGTTTTTTTATAAGCTCAAAATTATTTTGTGCGTATATATACAAACTGTCAGAGGATAAGTTAAGCCTTTTTGCTCTCAGTTTAACTTGAGAAGAGGATTCTTCCGCTGCAACATACATTATTTTTTTACCGTTATTTGAAATATTACAACTCGACTGTAAAAGAAGAGTTGATTTGCCTATTCCGGGGTCACCGGCAAGCAAGGTCAAAGACCCTTGAACCAAACCGTTTCCCAAAACTCTGTCAAATTCTTCAAGTCCTGTTGAAAAACGGATTGAAGAATCAATTTCAATTTCATCGATTAGAGAGGGTTCGTCATCTCTTAATGCACGTTGAGATGCCGCATTTTGTTTTACGGTCAGTTCAACTTCTTCCGCAAGAGTTCCCCAACTTCCGCAGTCAGGACATTTGCCGAGATATTTTGAAGTTTCATAACCGCAATTTTGGCATACCCATTTCGTTTTGGTTTTTTCACTCTTTATTGGCATTTTCCATTACTCTTATTAAACTTGTAACTTCTTTGATAGAGTTATTTGATTGAATTTCTTTTATTGCTCTTCGGATGTGTTCTTCTTTACACAATCCGGTAATAACAATAATCCTTGCAGTTCCGTCCTTATCAATTCCTTTTTGAAGCATATTTTCAAGGTTAATGTTATTATAACCGCAAGTAGCACCTATAAAACCGATTACACCGACATTATCAGCCGCTTTTATAGAAATGTAATATTTATTATAAGTTTCATTAATATCAATTTGTTCAGCTTGATTTTTGTTATTTGTTCTCATCATCGGCAATGGAGTCAGCGTATTTGGCAATTCTGCCGCTATTGCGAGAATATCGCCGCAAACTGAACTTGCTGTGGGAAATTCTCCCGCTCCGGCACCAACAAACATTATTTCCCCGACGGGAAATCCGTTTAATAAAACAGCATTTGTTACATTATCGATTTTTGAAAGGCTGTTTTCCATTGGAACAAACATCGGCTGAACCCTGATATCAAGTCTGCCGTCATCTGTCTTATTTGCAATAGCTATGAGCTTTATTTTATAGCCGAGTTCTTTTGCCGTTTTTATATCGTCAATGGTAATTTTTGTTATTCCTTCTTTATAAATCTTATTTATGTCAACCTTTTGGTGAAAAGCCAAAGATGCAAGAGTTGCGATTTTATATGCAGCATCGTATCCTTCAACATCACCTGTGGGGTCTGCTTCCGCATACCCGAGTTTTTGGGCATCTTCTAAAACATCTTTATAAGAAACACCCAATTCATCCATCTTAGTCAAAATATAATTTGTTGTTCCGTTCAAAATTCCCGCAATTTGAAAAATTTCATTTGCGGCAAGAATAGTTTTTATTGGCATTATAATCGGTATTCCGCCTGCTATCGCAGCTTCGTATAAAATTACCACATTATTTTCATTTGCCAAAGCATACAGTTCATCTCCATATTTTGCCAAAAGTTCTTTATTTGCCGTTACTATATGTTTTTTATTTTTTATTGCGGTTTTTATCAAATCAAGTGCAGGATTAACTCCGCCCATAACTTCAACAACTATTTTAATATCTTCATCATTTACAATTGAAAAAGGGTCATCGGTTAAAATATTTTCATCCAAACCCTCAATATTCCGTTTTTTGGCGAGATTTCTTACCGCAATTTTTGAAATATTTATATTTTCAAATTTTTCAAGTGTCTTTACGACCCCTGAACCGACTGTACCTAAACCTATCAACCCAATACTAATTTTATCCATAAATTCCTCATATAATATCTATACAGATAATTAAACCATAAATTCAGGAGAAAACAAAGAATGTAAAGTTTGAGGTTAATATTCTTCTATTTCATATTTATAATCAAATTCTTTAAACAAATCTTCAAGAGGAATTTCAAGTGCACAGGCAATTTTAACCAACGTAGAAAACTTAAAATCAACCAAACCGTTTTCTATTCTGCTTATCGTAGCAGAGGTAACACCGCCTTTTGAAAAAGAAAATTTGTTCAGGGATGGATATTTACTTTTTCTGATATTAAAAATATGTTTTCCAAATTTCTTTAATAATTTCTTATCAGGTTGTTGCATATATGTAATGATAATGATATATTTAAAATAAATCATTACACAGGTGTAATAATAATGCATAAAAAGATTGTTTTCATTGATTTAGACGGGGTTTTAAACGAATATTGCGGTAATTTTGATAAAAACAAAATTCCCCCTATAAAAAGTGGTGCTAAAAAATTTTTAAAAGAATTGAGTAAAGATTTCGAAATAAAAATATTTACGACAAGGAATAAATTATTGACTGCTAAATGGATTTTTGAAAATAAACTTGAAAAATATATAACTGACATAACTGATATTAAAGATTCTTATACGTCTGT
>JAFSWA010000023.1 GCA_017444705.1 bacterium | reverse complement strand
GTCAATTCAACTATTCTTTTTTCCTCACCGGTATCAGTTTTAATTGTTGAGAGCATTAAATTTCCTTCAACAACAAGGCTGTCATCTTTTTGTATTTCTTTTTCCACTCTGTCAGCAAGATTTCCGACTGCACGAACTCTTATAAGCTCTTCTTCATCTGTGCCTATATTGAATGTAAAATAAGTAATGGGAACATTATTTGATGTGGACCTTTTTTGAGGCTCTCTAAATACTTTTCCCGAAAATGCAGCTTTTGCCAAACTCATTATTTTACCACCCTGACTTTTTTAGCTTCAACAAACATTGTTCTGATAATATTATCATTAAGACTGATTAATCTTTTTAATTCTGCCACTTGATCTTCCGGCAATTCAAACAATGTTGTCATCATATAGCCGTCTGTATATCCTTTAACTTCATATGGAAGTCTTTTTCTGCCGGCTTTTTCTGTTTCTAATGATTTACCCTTTAAACCCTCTATTGAGGAAACCAATTTTTCAGATAGTGCATCAACTTCATCTTGATCCAAGTTGGGTTTTAAAAATGTTAATAATTCGTATGTTTTCATTTTTTCTCCTTGATTTATACTTATATATCGATTATACTAACACAAACATTTTTTTATTCAAATATAATGTTAATATATTTAAAGAAGATTCAAAATGAAAAAGCATGTATTTACGGCACTAATATTTTTAATAAGCATTTTATTTGTGTGGGTTTATTTCCAAAAACCCGCACAATATAAGGTTATTGAGATAATTTCACCTGATGTAATTTGCATAGACTTTAATAATAATTCAAAATGCGACAAAGACGAAAAAACAAGATTTTTCGGTTTAACAACTTTTCCTGAAAAATTTTCTTCTCAATCTCAATATATAGAAGAAAAATTTTCGATAAAGCAGGAAAATTCGGTAGTTCTTGCGGTTTTAACTAAAAAATACTTAAATGATAATCTTTTAAACAATTACGTGAAAGTTGAAATTTTATCGGAAGCGGAAACTCCGAGGATTGCAAAGATTTATCTTAACGACGAAGATTTTGCTCAAAATTTGTTGGAAAACGGTTGGGCTATTGCATTTGATGATTCTTACAAAATATATGAAAATTTTAACAAAATAAAAGCAAATATAAATTTTTCAAAAAAATTTAATTATCAACTGAGAAATAAAAAGAACGGCAAGATTCATACTCTTGATTGTGAGTACGGAAGAAAAGCAAAGGATTATGAAATCGGCATTTTTGACGATGATAAATACAAAAAAGATTATTGCGGTTATTGTCATGAAAGTTCACATTATGATAAGCCCAAAACACCTGCTGTTTATGCTGATTACAAAACCGATAATTTGAAAATTTATTTTCTTGATTTTGTGGGCAAATACAAACCCGACAGCAGATGCCTTAGTGAAGCATGCAAACTCCTTTTGCAGAACATAAATGATGCAAAAGTAAGTATAGATTTTGCGATATACGGATTAGGTAATGTCCCCGAAATAGAGAAAGCTATTTTAAATGCCAAAAGCAAGGGTATAAAAATTCGCTATATTGTTGATGAGGACAGCTCTCACCAAAATATTTATGAAAGGACAAACAATCTTAAATCTCAATTACCGGATTTTAAAACGGATTATATTGAAGGGGAATCGTCAAAATTCATCAATACAATAATGCACAACAAGTTTTTTATTTTTGATAATAATAAAATTTGGCTCGGTTCCGCAAATGTTTCGGAAACAGATTTATCAGGGTTTAATGCAAATAATGTTATTTTTGTAAAATCAGAAGAGCTGGCAAAAATCTATACTGATGAATTTGAAAAGATGTATAGCGGTGAATTTCACACCAAAAAGAAATCAAACGGAATAAAAACGGTAAATATTGGTGACACCTCAATTACGGCAGCTTTTTCACCTCAGGATAAGATAATCACTTCACAACTTCTTCCTATTATAAATAATGCCAAAAAATCAATCTATATTGAAGCTTTTGTTTTTACACATAAAACTCTTGCAAATAGCATAATAGCGGCAAAAAACAGAGGAGTTGAAATAAAAATAATAGTTGATGCAACAAATACTTCGCCATCTTCTTCATCAATGGTAAAAACCCTTAGAGCAAACGGAGTTCCCGTTAAAATTGAAAACTTTGCAGGTAAAATGCACATGAAAACAATTATTGTTGACGATGATTATTTTATTGCAGGTTCAATGAATCTTTCAAACAGCGGTGAGAACTATAATGATGAAAACGTTTTATTCATTAAAAATAAACAGATTAACTCAAATGCAAAGAAGTTTTTCAATTATTTATGGGCTAATATTCCCGACAAATATCTAAAACAATATGTCAGAGCGGAATCAAAAGAGTCAATAGGTTCTTGCTCCGACGGCATAGATAATGATTATGACGGTAAGAGCGACAGTCAAGACGACGGATGCAAATAAATTCTATTTATAATAATCGCTCACTCTTGGATATTCATTTGTAATTTTCCATCCGTTTTTTATTATATAATCAGCACAACCGATTCTTCCTCCGCCGTCATATTGTGCTCCCGAACAAACACTCGCAGGTATCACGCATCCGTCTATTGTTCCGGAATACCATTGCGGATAATATTGACCGTACCAGTGTATTCCATGCCTTTCAGGACCAAATCCGGTATCTTTATGAATTTCAAAAACGAAAACATCCTGTCCTAAAACAGATTTTCCTTTATTCGGTCCGTTTATATCAATATTAATTCTTACAAAATTGCCATAGCCTTTAACACTTTTTTTAATTACTCCGTAGGACATTCCGTTTCTCAAACGAAACATATACGCTTCAGCCGGGTCATTGTATGTCGTCGGAACCAATTTTGTACCGCTGTCACAAAATTTAATGTTATTATAGCTATTTGTCGTATCATTAGGGTTTTTCGGCGGAGCAATAAACCACTCATTGTTTGCACCGTAAAAACATTTATGGGTTTTGTCACAAATATACATTACATCCATGTACGGAATAAGATATTTTTCCGCCAAGGCCTTTGCATTAACGTTAGAATGATAACCGTCGTATGAGCCTTTTGTCCATTTTGTTGCTTTGCCGTTTTCTGCTTCTGACATTCTTACAGCTTCGGACAAATCATGGTAGGCGACTTTTAAACTTGCCAAAAGTTCCGCTTTCCATATTTCATATCTTACATTTTGTATTGTTATACCGGCTAAAACACCAAGTAAAGCAAGGACAACCGTTATCTCAGCCAATGTAAAGCTTGAAAATCCTTTGTGCATGCGGATTTTCTCGGAATGAGGGGGTAAATTTATATGATTTTTATGCATTTTTCAGCCTCCTCTTGTAACATTATAAACTC
>JAFSWA010000022.1 GCA_017444705.1 bacterium | reverse complement strand
GTTTTAAAGGCTTTAAACTTACCGTTAACGTAACAAGCGATAGAATCTTTGTGACAATCAACACCAACAAATACTTTGTTTAAATTGTTTTTCATGCTATACTCCTTTGTACTTAAGTAATCGACAATCAACGGACAACCTTGCTTTAAGTGAGACATGTATTTCTAAAGTCTCGTTGATTAAAAGGAACATAGACAATCTACATACGAGTCTAAAGTGACTTAGGGTGCATTAGTCTTATGTTCCTTTCCTTATACTATTCAATACAAAATCAATAAGCAAGGGTGCAATTTTTTGCACCGATAAAAGATACTTCGCTTTCGCTCAGAATGACGTTGAGTTTTTTTAGTCTTTCTTTAATCGTCATTATGAGGGAGTTAAACGACCGAAGAATCCAAAAAACATAAACTTTGGATTGCGTCGCTTCGCTTCTACCGTAAGCGGTACCCTCCCCCGTAAGGCTCGGCTGTCGCCTTGCCTACGGTTGATTTGTCGCAATGACAGGAAAACAAACACGTCATTCCGAGGCGGAATTGTGTACGAGTGAAACTCGGTTTGCGAGAACCTTGACATGCGACTGCAATGCAAAGCAATCAACAGGTTCGAACGGAAACAATTCCAAGACACGACTAACGGGAGCGTGGGAATCCAGACATGCGAGAAATTTTACAATTTTTTTGCCATATCATGTATAACTCTGGGCAAGGACTTTTGGCGTTTTATTTCTTGCAGGATATTTTTTTTATCAAAAAATTTTTTCTTACTTATATTATAAACTATTTTTACTAAAACTCTTTTATGTTATATTAATTTTATGAACGAAACAATTTTTGAAGGACAAAAATTAGCTATTGTAAGAACCATTTCAAAGTTGGCAAGTGCTTACGGATACGGGATATATTTGGTCGGCGGAATGGTTAGGGATATTTTGCTTGAAAAAGAACCTGTTGATATTGATATAGCCGTAATAGGTGATGCCATTCAACTTGCTGATGCAATTAAAGAAAAAACTTTTGCAAGGGTTATCAAGTCCGAACCAAACCTCAGGACAATAAAATTGGATTTTGGTAACGATATTGAAATGGATTTTGCATCAACAAGACGTGAAATTTATGTGGAAAATAAAGGTATGCCGGTAGCAAGTTTCTTTGGATGCCCCCTTAAAGAAGATGTTATGCGTCGGGATTTTTCAATTAACGCTCTCGCTATTTCGATTAATTCTTCTAATTACGGAGAAGTTGTCGATTTTGTCGGAGGGAAAAAAGATTTGGAAAATAAACTGCTGAGAGTACTTCATGACGAAAGTTTTCATGATGATCCCACAAGAATTATCAGAGCCTTTAAATTCGCCCATCGTCTCGGGTTTGAAATAGAGGAGCATACAAAAGCTCTTATGGATAAATGGCTTGATAATGTTGACTATTCCGAAACAATTTCTCCTATGCGAATAAAAAAAGAATTTTACGAAATTTTTAATATGAATTCCGTCGAAATTATGGAAGATTTTGTTGAAAAAAGAATTTATAAAGTATTGTCTGATAAAATTAACAAAGTTGATTTTCAAAAGACAAAACAAGTTATAGACGAAAATGATTTACAGGATAATGCTGCGTTTATATACTTTTTAAGTTTATTTTTGAGAAAAGATAATTTAAATATTCTTAAACATTTTAATCTCACAAAATCGGAAGTAAAAATCATTCAGGATTTGAAGTTAGCGGGTGAGTTTGACGGAAATTTATCCGATGCTGTTATATACAGACTTTATTCATCACGGACAAAAGCAAGTATTGCACTTGAAATGCTTCTGAAAAATAATCCGCATGTTCAAAAATATGTAAATAATCTGAGTCATATAAAAATTGAAATTTCAGGAGAAGACCTTCTGATGATGGGTGTCCCCGAATCGAAAAGTTATACTGTTATTTTTGAAAAAGTACTTGAAGAAAAATTTAAGGGCAGTCTTCCTGATAAAAGCTCTGAATTAAGATATGTTCGTAAATTACTCATGAATAACGAAGTTTAAGTATTATATAAGAAAAACCCTTTTTGGATTCAGTCATAATCAAAAAAGGGCAACGGATAACATGATGATAGAAAAGTTGAGGACAGATACCTTAATTTTACACATTTTATCTTCTTTTTACATTAGCCGATTATGTAGTATTCCTTTGCATTAAGCGTAATTTATGACTTTTGAGATTTGAAAAAAAATAATAAAAATTTTTTGTAAATTTTTATTAATAATAATTTATTAAAGTGGCAAATTATTTCTTTTTCTTTTTTAAACATATAAACTATAAATAAAAAAGAGAGGGTGCTATGAAAATTCGCAATATAAGTCATGGTTTTATTAATTGCAACAAAGTAAATTTGTATTTTAGAGATAAAAAAAATAATTCTTCAACAATACCTGATAATTTTCAAAGTACAGACCACGTTCAAAATAAAGAATGCCTGTACAAACACAAAACTTTGAGCTTTGGACAAAGAAATGCGGTCCTTGAAGATAAAGAACTCGGTCCTGTTTTACCAAACAGCAGAGCATTATTTATCGGTTACGGCGGAAATTTAACTCACGGCCATATAAATTTTGATAAGACAATGAGAACTGTCTTTTCGCCTGACAACGTGCTAATATACACAAAATCCGAAGAACGGGTAAAAGATAGTGTTTTTCAAAATATTGAAGCAGACAAAATTTTTGATTTAAATGTATTGAATGGTCGAAACGTGTATATTATATCCCCGTCTTATACTCACAGCGACTACATAAGACGACTTTCTCAACAAGACAGTTTAAACGGAATATATGTAGATAAACCGATTTGTATAAAACCAAGCGAATTGGAAGACATGAAACCGTTAAATACAGCCGGTATATATGCAGGAGACCATTACTATTTCGGAAATATTGCGGCACTCAGACTTATGGGTGTTGATATGCCGTATAGAAACGCAGTACATATAGCCTTTGACAGTTCTCCCGACAGTAAATTTTCAAAATGTATAAATAATGCTCTGCCTTATTTTAAAAAAGACGAAATTGAATCAATAAAAATTGTAATGAAAGAACTCGATGGTGACAGAGGACTTAGAGGGCGTTATTGGTACACAAATGACAAGGGCGGCGGAATTTTATTGGATTTGCAATTACATTTCCATAATTTACTTAGTCTTATGGGCTTTAAAAAAACTAATATAACTGAGGCACGGGGTTTAAAAATGCTTCCTGAGGGTAATCATTCGGAATTTTCTGATAATACGGCAAATGCAAAAACTCTTAAATATTTTGACAGATTTGACCAAGATTCAACGGAAGAAGCAGTTTATGCAAAAGGTTTTATAGATGATAGTATTTCATTTGAAACAGATGCGATAAGAGGTATCGATTCTAATACAAAAACCCTCGATATAAAAGGTAAAAACGGTGAAACAATAAGAATTTACGGAACATCAGGAAAAAAACAAGTTGAATTAATTAATAGTTCGGGGGAAATTATTGCACAAGCAAAAACAAACGGCAGTCCGTATTCTCTGCTTCTTCAAGATGTTGAAAACAGATTGGCGGATAAAAGAAATCCCGAAAATATCAGTTTTACAAATTCTCTTTGGTCAGCACAAATCGCCGCTATTCAGCAAATTTTTGATATTAAAAAAGCATTGGGAAATCTTACGGAATAACTTTTAACAGGGCCTAAAAATAAAAAAAAGCCGCTATGCGGCTACCAGACTTGGGGGAGGAGGTTGTAAGGATTTACCTTACTCTCATATAATACGACATTTTTTTAAAAATGATTAATCAAATCATACATTCGTATGAGCATGTAAAAAATTGTTTGTACAAATATTTTTTGAAAGTTTGTAATAAAATTTAATATTTATTGTTTTTTGATGATATAAGAAGTATAATCATTTTGCCGGACATAATTATATGTTAATTAGTGTTAAAAAATATGAATTTTTAATCAAAATTTAGCAATTTTTGTGTTTTACAGTACTTTAAAAATATGTAGGTAAGGTAAGCATAGTGAAAGTTAATAACGTTTCTAATAAAATAAATCAGAAGAATCAATCATTTAAAGGAGTTGGCTCATATCTTGTCGATAAGATGGTAACCGCACAAAACGCAGTTCTTGGTGCTGGGGTTGCCGCAACATTTGTATGTCAGGATTTTTTGGGATCGGAAGCTCCGAGAATTATAACAGGATTATTCAGAAATCATGATAAAACAGGCGAATTAAATTATAAATTTGCATCAATGGAAGCGTGCAGAGAGCTTTTAACCGCTCCTGTTACTATGTTTTTACCTATTGCAACTTTTGCACTTGCTAACAAATATATCGGGGGTGCGACTAAAACTCCCGTTTCGGCAATAGAAGCTTTTGCTGAAAAAATGAAAACCGCTTATGAATCAGGTGCAGGAAAAGTCGCCGATAATGACACTCTTAAAAAAGTTTTTTATGAAACTTCTTGGAAAGACGCTTTAAAAAACAGTTGTCAAAAAAATTACGAGCCTGCAAAAGAAGTTATCGAAACTCTTACAAATTCAATGATTCAGCTTGAAAAGGCGGATAAAAAAAGTGCAAAAGAGATAATAAAAACCATTAGTGGTATTGTTTCAGATGAAGTTAAAAGTAATGCAAATGTAAAAAGGTCTTTTACAAAAATTGCTTACGTTGACGGTTTAGGCAAAAAAGTAAGAACATCAATAGGTTCATTTATTGAACACATGAGTCGTTTTGCAAAAGATTCTGTTAATACAATCGGCGATGTCAAAAGTATGCCGACAGAAAATTTTGTCGAGAAATTGGCAACATTCACAAAGAAAAGAATAGGGTCAAGAGTTATTATGAACTTTGCAACTATGGCTGCCGCTATTCTTTACGTTACGCAGGTTCCTAAAATATATAAGAGTTTGAATAAGACAAATCCGGGACTTATCGGTCTTGTTGAAGAGAAAAAAGATGTTGCTCCGGTTGTAAACAAACCCGTTGATTATGAAGCTTTCAAAATAGTAAAAGACGGAAAGGCTCAGGATTCAACCGGAAATAGTCCGTCATTTAAAGGTCTCGGCGTCGGGAAATTGGCAAAATATGTTCAAAAAGAAGGCCGATTAAGAAAATTTTCAAATGCTTTTGAATTTGACGGAATAAATATGAGTTGTGCCGGACTTTTAAGCTTAATGGGACTCGGAATTTTATATCCGAGAGTAAAAAATGCCTATGATAAACATGACAGACGTGAAATTCTCACACGTGATATAGTAACGATTTCATCTCTTGTAGCAGGTGCAAAAGCACTGTTAAAATCTATTACAAGAATTTTTGAAAAGAAATCAGGAATTGTTATGAGTGAGAAAGCTCCCAACTATGCAAAAATGCCAAAATGGAGGAAAATTCTTGAACATCTTCGCCCGTTTGGAGGTACTCAGGTTTATTCAAATGACGATATTATATCGAAATATACAAACATTGAGAAATATAATGGCGGGTTTGCAGGTTTTTGCAGATTTATAAAAGAATCGGGCGGTAATCTTGCCAAATTCTTTGCCAATGATAAAACAACTCAAACAAATATGGAGCAAATGCTTGGCAAGTCATTGAAAGAGGCAACTAATGACGAAATAATTGCTGCCGCAAAAAATGCTAAAAATGCAAAAGCAATAGAAAATATTATTAATGTATTCAAGAACAGTGAAAATACTTTTATTAAAAAGGCAAAATCGATTACAGGCGTTTTTGGCTTTATATCAACATTTATTGCTATTCCGGCATTTATGATTTTCTTACAAAAATTTAATGAGAAAGTTACAAAAAATGCGATTGCAAAAGAACAGGCAGAAAAGAAAACTATGGAACAAAAATTCACTGCGGTAAAATTAACAACAAATCTTTTGATGCCGAGTAAAGAAAAATCATATTTCAAGTAATAAAAGCAGAATTTTATTAAGTTTTGTAAAAAATAATTAAAAACAGCAAAAAATATTTTTACCGCTTTTAAATATAACATAGAAAAAGGAGAAATTTATGAGAATTAACGGGTTAAACAACCAAAGTTTCGGAAAAATTTATGCAAACAAAAAAGATATGGAAAAAGAAGTAAAAAAAATTAATCCAAATACACGTAATTTAGTAAGAAGGGCAATAAAACAGGCGAATGAATTTAAATATTATGATTTGCATATTGAAAACGGAAAAGTAATGGTATTTGACAAAAATTTTGACGAACCTATTATGTCGAACCCTATTTCGGAAAAAGATAACGGCAAGCCGTTTTATAAAGCACTGAGTTATTTATACAAAAAAGAATCATTGGATGATTTGTGTGAAGCATTTGCAGAACATAAAAAAACATCTTTATATATTGACACCGTATCAAGAATATACAAAAAAATGGCTATGTCAGGAGTATTGGAAGAATTTGGCAGTCATCAATATAAGATTTAGTTAATAAATTTTAAATTACAGTTAAAAGTACGGCGTCCTGTCGTACTTTTTTGGTATATTAATCTATTTATTAAATATTTGTTATTTTTTATACAAAAATTTTATATTAATGATAAAATTCTAATATATTAAGATAGGAGAGAACATGGAACAAGAAGTTATTTCAGGTCAAAATAATATAAGAATGACCAGAATTGAAAAGTTGACAGATTTAGCGGATTTGGGAGTTAATCCATATCCATATTTATTTCATAAAGACGGAAGTGCAAAATTTTTGCAGGAAAAATACAAAGATTTACCGGCAGGTGAAGAAACGGAAGATGTTTATTCCGTTGCGGGGCGTGTCATGGCAATCAGAAATTCGGGCATGTTTATTGACTTGCAAGATGATTCGGGAAAAATTCAAGTATTTTCACATAAAGAAAATCTTTCGGAGCAAAATCTGAAAATTTTAAAATTGGTTGATATTGGTGATATTATCGGTTTTACCGGAACAATACGCCGTACACCCAGAGGTGAATTAACAATTAAATCAACTAATTTAAAGATGTTGTCAAAATCACTTTTACCCCTGCCCGAAAAATTTCACGGCTTAACAGACCTTGAAACACGTTATCGTCAGCGTTATGTCGATTTGATTACAAATGAAGAAACCCGTGATACTTTTAGAAAAAGAAGCATGATTATTCAAAAAATAAGAGAATATTTAACAAATCTCGGATTTTTGGAAGTTGAAACACCAATGCTTCATGTTCAGGCAGGCGGAGCTTCGGCAAGACCTTTCATTACTCACCATAACGCTCTTGATATGGATATGTATATGAGAATTGCACCTGAGTTATATTTAAAAAGACTTTTGGTCGGCGGTATAAGCGAAAAGATTTTTGAACTTAACAGAAATTTCAGAAACGAGGGCTTGGATACCCGTCATAACCCCGAATTTACAATGATAGAGCTTTATCAGGCTTATGTTGATTATAATGAAATGATGACTTTATTAGAAAATATGGTTTCATCGGTTGCACAAGATGTTTTAGGCACAATGAAAATCACATATCAGGGTAAGGAAATCGATTTGACTCCGCCATGGGACAGAAAAACAATGCTCGGTTTGGTTAAAGAACGTACCGGTATTGATTTTAATGAATATTTAACACCGGAAGAGGCTCAAGCTAAAGCAAAAGAACTCCACATTGAAGTTGAAGATACGGATAGCTGGGGTCAGGTAATCGAAAAAGTGTTTGAAGAAAAGATTGAACCGACGCTGATTCAGCCGATACAC
>JAFSWA010000021.1 GCA_017444705.1 bacterium | reverse complement strand
ACAGTTACTTTTTCTTTTGAAATCAAAAAAGAAACATACATATAATCATCAATAATATTTATTTCAGTTACATAACCTACCTGAACTCCCATTAACTTTATCGGAGAGCCTTTCATCAGTCCGTCAATATCTTGTAAAAATATATGATACGTGCTTTCTTTGGCAGCCTTTTTGGCATTGTAAAATCTTATTGAGAAAATAATAAAAACAATTATAAAAAGCCAAATAAATAACTCTATCAACCAAAAAACATGTTTTTTCATAAAACAATTATAGCATATATTTTGACTGTAATAATATTTTTTTTAGGCATCTGAAAATTCTTAAAAAATCATACATAAAAAGAATGCAAAAGAATAAGGCAGAATTTTTGTAAAAGCAATGAAAAAGACAAAAATAAAATTTTCGGCAAAAAATCAAATTTATTCTTATATAATAATATATATTTTTGCCGATACCTGCAGAAAATTTTGAAGGACACAAATCGGACATTTTATAAATAATTGTAAAGCATTGCTTGAAATTAATTTTTGTCAGGCAGTGCCTGACCTACTTACTAAATGTAACACGACCTATGAACAATTTACTTTAACAGCATGGCTCAAATCTTGTTGTTTTAGGGGCTTTTTCAATTTTATCAATATATCTTTTTATTCCGGCAAGTGACGTAAGTTCCCCTAAATTTTCTTTAAATTTCTTCAAATCAAAAACAAAAAGTTTTCTTCCGTATTTATTTTTGCTAAGAGGAAAATGATATTCAAACGGGACATAGGGTTCTTTGGCAAGTGTTCCGTGAGATGTACTGTAATAAATAGAATGTCCTTTTGAAAATATTCTTTCTCCTTGGATATCTCCATTTGCTTTCAATATTTGCTTTCCTAAATGTTTACCTTTCTCGGAAACAAATGTTATAATTTTTGCTCCGCTTTTACCACTTTCTGTTACCAGTTTAGATACTCCACCAAAATTTTGACTGTATTGAGTAGAAGAAATCCCGAGAATTTGCATAAAAAACCTGCTTTCTAATTTTGTTCTTACTTTTTTACTTTTAAAGTATATTATAATAATATCTGTTTGTAAATATTACAGTGAAATCATAAGTTCACTAATTTTTTGCTTAAAACAACTCTCAAACTTCCCTCTGAAATGTCTCAAACTTTGTGAGAATTTATAAACTCAGTGAGAATTTATACAAATCCACATACATTTACAAATAAAACCCGGATACCACAAGGGCATCTGGGCTTTATTCGGAAACGCAGGGATTCGAACCCTGGATACAGGTTACCCCGTATAACACCTTAGCAGGGTGCCGCCTTCAGCCAGCTCGGCCACGTTTCCATTTTCAATTTCGAGTCCTCTCTCGTATTCTCATTCTATCACAAAATATTCTTTTTTCAAACTTTTTATTATTATCCCGTCCAAATACTATGCTTTTATCCCTTTCAGAACTTCAACTATTCTTTGGCAAGCTTTACCGTCACCATAAGGGTTAACAGCCTCTGACATTTTTTTATACTTTCTCTCATTATCAAGCAAAAGCTGAGTTGAAGAAATTATATCCATCGGGTTTGTACCGACAAGTTTCACTGTTCCGCATTTTACAGCCTCCGGACGCTCTGTTGTTGAACGCAAAACCAAAACAGGTTTGCCCAAAGACGGTGCTTCTTCCTGCACTCCGCCAGAATCAGACAGAATTATATGTGATTTTTTCATTAATGCACAAAACGGTTCATAATCCATAGGTTTAGTAAGTATTATTCTCTCTTTTCCGCCAAGCATTTCATAAACAGGCTTTTGAATATTCGGATTCAAATGCACCGGATAAACAACCTGAATGTCTTTATTTGTGTTGACAAGCTGCTTTATCGCCTTACATATATTGATTATCGGCTCTCCAAAGTTTTCTCTTCTGTGTGCCGTTACCAAAATTGTTTTCAAATCGGGATTCAACCCTAAGTATGACAAATCCGCACTGTTATTTTCAACCGTATGGAAAAGTGCATCAATTACGGTATTACCGGTTTTATAAATATTTTCTTTTTTGAACCCTGCATCAATAAGATTTTTGACGGAAGTATCAGTCGGTGCAAAATAATAATCACAAACAGCATCTACATAAACCCTATTTATTTCCTCAGGAAACGGATAATTTTTATCAAATGTTCGCAAACCGGCTTCCACATGTCCGACAGGGATTCTTGCATAAAATGCTGAAAGTGCCGCCGCCATTGAAGTTGTAGTGTCGCCATGAACAAGCACTACATCAGGCTTTGACTGTTCGTAAACTTTTTTCATCTCCATAAGAACATTTGAAGTCAAGCTCCACAAATCCTGATTCTCTTTCATAATATTTAGGTCATAATCAGGCTTAATTTTAAATAAATCAAGAACTTGGTCGAGCATTTGCCTATGTTGAGCGGTAACACAGACGAGGTTTTCAAAAATATCAGGATATTTTCCTATTTCAAGCACCAAAGGAGCCATTTTTATCGCCTCAGGACGTGTCCCGAATACCGTTAAGACTTTTATTTTTCTTTCAAAATTATCCATAATTATAGTATAATATAAAAGAAGAATTTAAGGACAAGTTTTATGAAAAAAGTTATAATTTTGGTTATAGATTCAATGGGGATAGGTGCAATGCCAGACCATAAAGAGTTTAATGATATTGCTGAGTGTAATACAATAAAAAATGTCGCCCAAAAATGCGGCGGACTTCATATTCCCAATATGCAAAAAATGGGAATAGGAAATCTCTGCAATATTATGGGTGTCGAAAAAGAACCAAATCCTGTCGCCGATTTCGGGATTATGAAAGAAACCTCAAAAGGAAAATGCACAACAACAGGACATTGGGAAATTGCGGGGCTTATTCTCAAAACCCCTTTCAAAACTTACCCAAACGGCTTTGATAAAAAAATCATTGATGAATTTATTGAAAAAACAGGTTGCGGCGGAGTGCTTGCGAATTATCCTGCGTCAGGTACGGAAATTATTGAAAAACTTCACGAAGAACACGAAAGGACAAAATTCCCGATTATATATACTTCCGCAGACAGTGTTTTTCAAATAGCGATTGATATAAATGTAATTCCGCTTGAAACACTCTATGACTGGTGTAAAATTGCCCGTTCGATTTTGGTCGGTGAAAATAATGTTTCAAGGGTAATTGCCCGTCCGTATGAACTTATTGACGGCAAACCGAAAAGAATATCAAAATACCGCAGGGATTTTTCCGTAGAACCCTTTGAAGACACTGTTTTGGATGAAGTTTTGAAAAATAACGGTGCGGTTATCGGGGTAGGAAAAATTGAAGACATTTTTGTCAAAAAAGGAGTTTCACACGCAATTCATACAGGTTCAAACAAAGAGGGGCTTCAATTAACGCTTGATATAATTAAAGAAGTTCAAAATCTTGATAATATTAAGATTAAAGAAATCGGCGATTTTGACAAAGAACTGATTTTCACTAACCTTGTCGATACGGATATGCTCTTTGGACACAGAAACGATTATGCCGGATATGGCAAGGCAATTGAGGAAATTGATGAATTTCTGCCAAAGATTACAGATGCAATGAAAGAGGGCGAAACTCTGATTATAACGGCAGACCATGGGTGTGACCCCACTGTTCCGGGGACTGACCACACAAGAGAAATGGTTCCTGTTTTGGTTTATAAAAAAGGAAAAGACCACGGCAGAAATATAGGTATAACAGACTCTTTCACCTATGTTGCCGATGTCGTCAGACAAGAGTTAAACCTCATGTAATATTTTTGGTATCTTAAAATAATGACAAAGGGGGGTAAAATCCCCGTAGCGGCCCAAAGATTATATTTCTTGGATTACTTCGCTTACGCTCGTAATGACATGCACAATTGCGAGGCGTAAATCCGTACGAGTGAGCAAGTGAAACTTGCGAAACTCGGTTTGCGAGGGTTGCGAGCTTTACTGCACCAAAGGTGCAAAAGCGAGTCCAAACCCGAGCGAAAGGATTTACAAGAGAGCGTAAATTCGTACGAGTTGCAAAGCGAACCAAAATTTTGTCATTCTGAACTTGTTTCAGAATCTTAAAATTTTGAGTGAGTCTGCATCCGTAGCGAAGCGAAGTGTGAGCGGCAGCGAAACTCGGTTTGCGAGCGGATTTGCGGACGGAATGAGCGAAAGTGAATTCCGGATAGCGAGGAAATTGAGCAAACTTGAACCATAGGTTCAAATGCGAAACTTTCCGAGCGTGGAGCAAATCCAAGACAACGCCTTGCGATGCGACTGCGTATGCAAAGCACGCAACAGGCGTGAGCGAAAGGATTTACAAGATAAAACCAATTTAATGCGACCCGTGGCAATCCGGTTTTTAAACCGTTGGGCAAGTATGCCCAACTTACGGACTTACAAATTATGTCGCAGCAATCCAAAATATAAATTGATAGGGTTAAAACTCGACCTATTTGATTGCCCGACTTACTTATATTCCTGCACTATCCCAACAATCAGAGTCCGTCGGCATACAATGTGATGCCTCAGGATAATAGTGGCAAGAATAGTACGGAGTTGCTCCGGCGGGAGTGTTATAATCACATTTACAGCCGGCACTATTCAAGTCAATGCAATATGTCTGCGAATTAGCATCATTATCAGCATGATAGTAATATTCCGGCTAAGTTGCACCACATGGATCACATGGGTCGCACGGGTCACACGGGTCGCACGGATTGCATGGATCACATGGGTCGCACGGGTCACACGGGTCGCACGGATTGCATGGATCACAAGGGTCACATGGATAACACGGGTCTGTATACGTTGTATGAGTTGTTGCATCAGGGTAATACCAACAAGAATAAACAGGAGTAGAGGCAGCAGTCTCTATCGTACAATCACAACCTGGATTTTCAATATTTTGGCAATTTTCATCAACCCCGGAATCTGGAGCTCCTACAACTATATAAGGCTGTGAATCGCTTGATACACTTGGATTTAATACATTAGCAGGGGTAGTTATTCCGCTGTTTTCTCCGTACTTTTTGGATTTACCGATTAACAGCATTTGTGCAGCAGTATAATAACCGTGTGTCGGAACGTGTCATTCCACATAAACATCGCCGATATCCGCATTCCCGCCGGTATAAGACGGCACCTCAGCAGGAAGTTCTGCTGACCAATCAGGAACAGCACTTCCATACATTCCTGACGTTAATTCACTGTTAACCTGACCGCCTTTTGTCCACATGACAAGTCCGTATTTCGGATTATCGACAGAATCGTGGACGACAGCGTTTCCATAAGAATTTACAAACCATAATGCACCGTCAGGGGCTGTATAGAGACAGCCTTTTTCATTATCCGCTACACCGCTGCCGGTTTTGGTAACCG
The DNA here is from genome assembly GCA_017444705.1 of bacterium. GTDB lineage: Bacteria > Cyanobacteriota > Vampirovibrionia > Gastranaerophilales > Gastranaerophilaceae > RGIG3525. The sequence continues at coordinate 15,680 of JAFSWA010000021.1, read as the reverse complement.
CATTTGTCATTTTAGTATATCCTTGAAGACTGCTACAACCATTGGCAACTAAATCTTTTATATCAGAATCCCCTGTTTGAGCGATATACTCATTTGCAAGTCTTTCATAGGTAGAAATTGCTTTCCTCATTTTTGTAATTGCAGCTCTTTCACTTTGATATCTGACAATTTGAGGAACTGTAATTGCCGCAACGACCCCCAAAATAGACAGAGTTATTAAAACTTCCGCCAAAGTAAATGCCTTATAATTATTCGGCAGTGTCGTACTTTCAACTATCATTGTTCGTGCTAATTTCATATTTATTAACCTCAACTTTTATTTAATAAAGCCATATAATATGCAGTTTTCTTCAAAAATATGAAGCATATCACATATATATGTAGTATAGCACATTTTTTGAAAAATTTTAAGCCCTTACAATATAATTATGAAGAATTTAAAGCTATCGGAACTTGGAAATAAAATAAAATTTGAAAGAGCAAAAATTAGTATTTCGCAGGAAAAACTGGCTGAATAGTCAGGACTTTCCGTAAGGACAATAAGCGATATTGAAAGAGGAATTACGGATATCAGGTACACAAACCTTTTGCAGATTTCATCCGCTTTAAAGCTTAAAATATCGGAATTACTCGATTTTAGACTAAATAAATAAGTCATATATTTCAAGATAACAATTATTACGGGCAAAACTATTGCCAAAAATAATTTTTTATATTACAATGATTAAGGAATAGCAGTTAATTATTTTACGGAGATTTTTGCGGTTACGCATTTTGCTGTCAAATGAGTGATAAAAAAGAAACTTTTAAGTTTAACTACAAATATATAAAAGACAACACGAATGCCGGAAATTGGCGTCGTGGTTATGAAGCATCAAAAACCGATATTATTATGGATATGAATGTCGGTTTGGCAGGCGTTGAAGCGAAAATAAAAGGTAACTTTAAAGACCATTACGATACGGCTCTAAGTTTTACAAAAACTTCGGTAAAGCCTGAATGTTCATGCCCCGTTAAAGATGAATGGTGCAAACACGCTATTGCTCTCGGGATTAAAGTTATTAAAGACGGTATTTATGACGAATATCTTTTGAAAAAGCATAAAATTCAACCTGATTTGTCAGATGAACAGACAAATATTGATTTTACTCCCGAAGGGAATTATATCTTTCATTTTAACCCGAAACGCAGACAAAATTTCTTCTCAATATTGGTTCAGGACAGAACCACAGGCAAGGTTGTAAGAGATATTGAGGCTATATTAAAAGCACTTATTGCTGCTCAAAAAGAGGATAAAACCTTTAAGCTCAACAATGCACAAAAAGTTGAACTCGCAATATTTCAGGAACTTTTAAAACGTTCAAGATTAGATAAAAAAGCAGGCTGGTATGATGTTCAGCTTGCAAAATTCGATATTTTCTTTCAATTGCTGTCAAAGGCGGAAGAAGTTATTGACGGAAAAACAAAAGACAGGCTAAGATTTTTGGACAAACCTTGGAATTTAATTTTATCGGTCAATTTTTCAATGGTAGGGAATGTTTTATTATCTCTACACTGGCAAAGAACCGACAAAGAGGATGTCTTGCCGTTTGAAGAAATAAGATATTTTTCAAGACAATTAACTTGGGGCAGATACAAAAATCTTATTTTCCCCACTAATGTTCCTGTATCAGTTATTCCTCAAAACCTCATAAAATCAAGTTTTACAGACATTAAAGATTCTGACGGTGCAAAATTCTTATACGAAGAATTGCCTGAACTTCAAAAAATCATGCCGGTCGAATTGTCTGATATGATTAAAAAATTGACACTTGAACAAAGCCATCCGAAAAATATTGTTACTCTCGGACTTGATTATGACGGGTCTTTGAAAGCTGAGTTGGAGTTTGAATATGACGGAGTAAGGGTTCCATACACAAAACAAGTCGAAAAAAGCCCTTATGTAACAATCAAAAAACCGAAAGAAGATTTACTATATTGGGTAAAGAGAAACAAAAAGCACGAAGCGGAAGCTTACGCAATGCTTTTGGCATGCAAATTTTCACCGCTTCAAACAAATAATCTTATTCTTGAAAAAGAGAATGCAATAGATTTTTATAATTATTACAAGGCTCAGGCAGGTGAAAACTGGGTATTTGAAGAAAAAGATAATATGGCATTTTTGCAACTGTCAAATAATCCGTTGAAACTCGTTGCTGATATAGATTTTTGTGAAGAAACAACAGACAGTTTTCAGTTTGAACTCTACGGGCTTGTTGATGACGAAAAATTAACCTTTGAGGATTTACATGATGCTGCAATTGAGGGTTCAAAGTACATCAAAATCGGTGCAAAAGGGTTTGTTGAAGTCCCCTCGGATAATGTTTGGACATTATTAAAATCGTTTAATACTTATGACGTTTACAGAACAGATGATGATAAATATATCGTAAAGACCTATCGTGCGGGATTGATTTCCGAAATGCAATCAATGGGAATTGAATTAATACAAAGCAAAGAATTCCAAAAATTTTGGAAACAAATTTCAACCTTTTCTCAAATGGATAATATTAAACCGCCAAAAGGTATTCAGGCGGAATTCAGAGAGTATCAAAAGAAAGGATTCGGCTGGCTTTGGTTCTTGTATCAGTATGGCTTAAACGGCATTTTGGCAGATGATATGGGTCTTGGAAAGACATTACAAGCACTAACTTTGATTCAGAAAGCAAAAGAAAAACACAAAAAACAACCTGCACTTGTTATTTGTCCGACAACAGTTGTTTTTAACTGGGAAAATGAAATAGAAAAGTTTGCACCGAATCTTACATATATGTCACTTTCTGGCATTGACAGAAAAAAGAATTTTGAGAAAATAAAAAATTATGACATTGTAATTACAAGTTATGCCCTTGTAAGGAGGGATATAAAAGAGTTGGAAAAAATGGATTTCAGATTTGTTATTCTTGATGAATCTCAAAATATAAAAAATCCTGAATCTCAGACCGCACAAGCTGTAAAAAGAATTAATGCCGCACACAAACTTGCACTTTCCGGTACTCCGATTGAAAATAAACTTGAAGAATTGTGGTCTGTATTTGATTTCTTGATGCCCGGATTTCTGTTTAATAAATCTGATTTTAACTATCGATATGCAAATCCTATTATGGAAAGAGAAGACAAAGCTGTTGAAAAACGGCTGAAATCACAAATTTATCCGTTTATTTTACGTCGTATGAAAAGAGATGTTGCAAAAGACTTGCCGGATAAGGTTGAAAATATTGCATACTGTGAACTTACTCCGGAGCAAAAAGATTTTTATCTCGAAGTTATGGATTCTACAAAAGAAGAACTATTCAAATCCATTCAGCAAAACGGTCTTGAAAAGAGCAGAATGTCTATTTTCTCTGCACTTTTGCGTTTACGGCAAATATGCTGCCATCCGAAATTATATGATAAAGAACTTAAAAAGGGTCAGATGGATTCGGGAAAATTTGAATATCTCAAAGAATTTTTGGAAGAAGTCATCTCGGAAAAACACAGAATACTTCTTTTCAGCCAATTTGTAGATATGCTGGATATTATTAAAGAATGGCTTGAAAAAGCAGGTATAAAATATGAATATTTGACAGGTAAAACAAAAAATCGTCAGGAAGTCGTTGAAAGATTTAATTCCGACCCGACAATACCGATTTTCTTAATCAGTTTGAAAGCCGGCGGAACGGGTTTGAATCTTACGGGTGCAGATTATGTAGTTCACTACGACCCTTGGTGGAATCCTGCGGTTGAAGACCAAGCAACCGACAGAGCTTATCGTATCGGTCAAACAAAGAAAGTCTTTGTTTACAGATTTATCACAAAAGGTACGGTTGAAGAAAAAATTCAAAAACTCAAAATGAGAAAACGTTCCCTTGTTGATTCCGTAATCTCAGTTGACAGAAATATCGGCAAATCTATTACCTTTGATGATTTGCAAGACATCTTTTCTTGGAATTAGTATTCTTTAAACAACGGCTCTATCGCTTCTTTTGCCGTTTTGTAACCACCTAAGACAGAAATTGCAGCATTGTTTACTTTATCAATTATAATGTTATAATCGGCAGGGACATTATTCGGAGTGGATTTTTCAATAATATCAATGAAAATTTCTCCGTTTTTGAAATTATTTGAATCAGCAATTTTTTTATTTGCCGGTGTAATTAATCCTGAGTTTACCATTTTCTCAATATTTTCATCAGAAGAAATATACTTTACAAAATCAATAGCTGCGTCTTTATTTTTTGAATTTTTATAAACCGCCCATCCGGAGGAATTTAGCGGAATATAGTATTTTGACTGACCTTTCGGAAAAGGTAAAACCCCGTATTTTAACTTAGGATTGGAATTGAGTTTCGGAACACTCCATCTGCCCGACACAAACATTGCCGTTTTTTGATTCATAAAAAGTTGTGCACAAGGAGAAAGTGAAATTTGTTCTTTATTCGCACCCAAACCCTCTTCATTTATTTTATCTGACAGTTTTTGCAAGGCATCCGTTGAAGCTTTATCCGCTATGGTCAATTTTTCGTCTGTGAATATCGGTTTACTGTCAATCGATACAAAATTTTCCCAAGAAACTGCATCAAACTCAGTACAAAAGCCTGTTTGAACATATTTTTTCAACTCTTTTGCATTGGCATAAAAATTTTCTATATTCCAATTTTTATCGGGAATTATATCAGCTTTTTTAAAAATATCTCTGTTATAAAAAATCACAAAACTTGAATATCTCTCGGTATTGCGTAAAGTTTTCCGTCAACACTCATCGCAGAAAGTGCATTTTTAAAATAATCTGTTTCATTTGTGTATGCACTTAAATCCTCTAATAAACCTGCTTTTTGATATATTTTCAAATATAAATTGTTTATAAAAATTACGTCCGGAGCAAGATTTGATGCAAAAAGCAAATGCAGTTTCTGAAAATAATTCTGCGGAATATGAACTAACCTGACTTTTACGGGATGAGTTTTATTATATTCCTCAACTATCGGTTTTACAATTGAAATCTCTGTTTTTGAACCCCAAGTTGCAAATTTGATTTCGGAAATTTTTGCATTATTACAGCCACACAAAAACAGCGTAACAAAAGCTATAATAATTATTTTATATAAATTTTTCATCTGTTAGTACATCAATTTCAATTTCATTTTTTCTTCATCAATATCAACAAGCAGCTTGCTGTTATCAATTTTGACAATATATGTATCTGTATCTTGTACTTTTTCTGTTAATCGAGCATACAACTTCGGACTTTTTACAGAAGAATATGAATTAAGCTTAAATACCTTGTCATTTACATATCCGACCAAAGATATTTTATCTTTATAGTCGACTAAATAAAAACCTTTGTTATCACCGAGTTTTAGTCTTGTTAATATTTTCGGTTCACGTTTTTTGATAGGCAGAGTTTTATTCACTTGTACCTTTGGCTTTTGGATATTTTTTTGCAAATCTTCGAAACTTATGATTTCAATTTTGTCAATTTTCTCGGGAGTAAATTCCTGTTTTATCGACTCATTGTTTTCATTTTTGCCGATTTGCTTTTCCAAAACCTTTCTTACAGCTCTAAAATCTTGTGTTAATTTTTTAATCGGGTTTTCCATATTTTCTATATTCTCCATGGGAAATTCATCTTTTTGTACAAAGTCTTTATTTTCATCACTAAACAAAGATTTTCTGTTTTTCTGCAAAGCTCTGAATTTTTCTTGCCAACTGAGATTTTGGTCTTCATTCATAACTTCTTTGTGCGATTTTGCAGGTTCAACTTCAATTCCTGTATAATCCCTTTTTGCCGACAGAACTTTTTTATTTTCTTTTGGAACTCCGTTTAACTCAGCTTCTATAAGATTTTTGAAGAACTCTGAGTACTCAGTCTTATCATCCGTCTCAGGTTTAACATTGTTATCAGGCTTCTGAGCGGAATTTTTCAAAACACTGTATGCAAACTTAACAGAAAATGCAACTAATAACAAAGAAATCAGTGTTAGCAGAATATTTCCGGTTTGGTTGCGTACATCTTTCACATTAGGGGTACGAGTTATTAAAAAAGTTTTTATTTTTGATAACTTACTTTTAACTTTTGTTAACAGAGAAACTTTTGTTTCTTCATTAACAGTTGTTTCAATTTCTTGTACAGGCTCCTCAACCTCAGTAATTTTGGGTAAATTTTGGATTTCCTCAATATTGTATGTATCGGGTTTTTCTACATTTTGTTCAAACTCTGCGATAATTTTTTCGTTCTCTTTAATTTCTGTAACCGGTTCTTGCTTTTTCGCAGTTTCAGTTTTATTAGGTTCTTTTTTTGCAGTGTCCGTTATTGGGGAATTTAGTTTTTGTTCCGGTTTATTTTTTATTTCCTCAGGTTTTACCTGAGAAGAAACAGATGTTTGTGAAATTTTATTTTCTTGTTTTTGAGTTTTGGGTGTTTGCGGAGTCGGATTAATTTGTTCCGAAATAATTTGGTTAATCTGCTGCTGAGGATGGTTGAGCAGAGTTCCTCCGCCTGTCGTAACTGCCTCTGGATAAAGATTTACAAGCCCGTTGGTTTTCACAACAATTTTTGTATAACCGTTTTGATTTGTATTTGATACGAATGAATAAAGTTTGATATCAGCATCCGTAACATCACCTATTACATCGGATATAGAGGGTTTTTGCGGTGCAGAAGTATATGTTTCGGGCAAAATAAGTACGAACTCACCGTCATTTTTCTTCAATAATCTCAAAGGTTCGGAATAAGGCTTTGCCATATACAAAGTTATTTTTACATCACCGGAACCGATAGGGGACAAACTGACTTTTGTCAATTCATTCTTGTAAGCATTGTTTGCCTTTGCACTCCCTATACAAAAAAACAATACTGATATAATTAATATTAGAAATTTTTTATAATTATTTGTCATGCTACTCCATGTCCATAATAATATTTTAACATGCTTCTATATTTTTAACGAATATAAAAAAATTTTTTGCTCTAATATTAAGAAATGTAAACAAAATAAAAATATATGAAATTTCATTAGGGAAAAAATTTTTATATACATGTAAGTTATCACGAGGAAGAATTAATTTATGAGCGGTGGAATTAGAGTTACATATCAAAGTGTTCCTGCACCTGCATATCAATCAAGATACACAGTAAAACGCAGTACTACGACAAGTTTTAATGCAGCTAATCAACAGGATTGCAACTCAGGGATAGTTCCTATAAGAGTTGGGCAACCCGCACAACCGCCCGTTGTTGCATTAACTAAAAAAACAGAGGCTCCGGCTGATGTAAAAACAACCGTAAATACTGTGGCAGTTGCAACACAACCGGCAGCCAAGAGACCTGCGGTTGATACATTACAACCCAAACCTCAACAGCATGTATCAGTACGAACAACTACTGTTACCGCAAATGTAGCTAATCATCAGGATTGCAACTCAGGGATAGTTCCTATAAGAGTTGGGCAACCCGCACAACCGCCCGTTGTTACAGCAGCTAAAAATACAGAAGCTCCGGTTGATGTAAAAACAACCGTAAATACTGTGGCAGTCGGGAAAGAACCTGTTCAACCCGTAGTCGCTCAAACAACTGAACAAGTTGTACAATCGGAAGAAGCAAAAGTTAAAGCAGATGAGAAAGCAAATGCTGGGGCAATAAATATAGCAGAAATTAAAGCTTATGAGGCTTATGAAAAAGGAGATTATAAAGAAACAGTATCAATATGTACCGATATTCTTAAAGAAAATCCTAAGCATATAAATGCTCTTCGTAACCGTGGATTAGCATATTATAGTTTGGACGATTATGCCAATGCGGTTAAGGATTTTGATAAACTTCTTAAACTTGATCCAAATGCAGAAAGTATTGCCGCTCTCAAAAAATATTCAGAGGGAAGGCTTAACGCTGAGGCAGAAGCAAAAGTTGTTGCACAAATACCGGCAGAACAACCTGTAACTTCAAAAGTGGCTAAATCAGATGGTTGTAATTCAGGTATAACGCCCATACCAGTTGCGAAAACAGATGATTGTAATTCAGGTATAACGTCCATACCAGTTGCGAAAACAGATGATTGTAATTCAAGTATAGTATCCCAACAAGCAGCTAAATCAGATGATAACGGTTCAGGTATAACGCCTAAACCGGTTGCAAAAACAGATGATTGTAATTCAGGTATAACGCCTAAACCGGTTGCTAAAAAAGATGATTGTAATTCAGGTATAACGCCCATACCGGTTGCGAAAACAGGTGATTGTAATTCAGGTATAACGCCCATACCGATAATGCTTACAGAGCCTGTATATGATGTAGAACCGCAATATCATTCAATACGAAATCTTAATGTTAGAGTACCTTCCGTCCAATTAAGAAGATAATTTTATAGACATGACAATAATATAAGGAAAATAAGGAGGATTATTTTATGACAACAAACACCACTGCAATAGCTACAACCCCGGCTCCGACTGCTCAGGGTCCTTTTACCGCAGTAACAGTAACTGATGAAAAAGGTAACCAAGAGCAAAGATTTACGGTAAATGACCCAAGTAGAGCTTATACAAAGTATTCTATATTTATTCGCGAAGGGAATATGCCACTTACAATTATGGCTCCAAGAAACGGACGGTTGATCGAATGGCCTGCAAAAACTGCATATAAAGATGCTTATGGAAAACCTGCTGTCGCCGGAACGCCCAAGAAAGGCCCTTATGGTATTTACAGAATGTATATTCCTTTAACCGGAGTACCCGGAAAAGTTGGTCTTTGGCGAACAATGACTGAGGATGAAAAAAGGCAAGCAAAAATTACGGATTAAGTTGTAATCGATTAATGTAGTCTTAATAGTAAAAATGGGTGCGTTTATACGCACCTTTTAATTTTACATCGGTTTATGTTTCAGGATTGCAGCTGCTTACTGCGTAAGCCCAGCAATGACATGGACAGCAATGACATGGTTTTTTCATGTCATTACGAGGAAGGAATTTTAATTCCTGACGAAGTAATCCAAAAGAATGTAGGGTGCAATTTTTTGCACCGATAAACAACATGTCATTACGAGGGAGTGAAACGACCGAAGTAATCCAAAAAACATAAACTTTGGATTGCGTCGCTATCGCTCGCAATTGTACATGTCAAGCAATGACATGAAATTTTGTATTATCACGCTATATTCCGCAGGTCGCAATAATTAAATTGTAATACAACGACCAAATATTATTCTTTAATATTTCAAATCTTTTCTGTAAAAATTCGCATTAAAAAATCGTTTTTTACTGCTGTTTTTTGAGCCGAAAGATATTGTTTTACTTTCTGTATCAATTCTTGGAGTTTCTGATTTTTTTACCGGTTGAATTTCAAATGTTTCCATAATATCTGCCTGCGATGCAACTTTTTTACTAAGAGTAAATATTTGAGGTTTTGTCATTACATAGTGATAAAGCATAAAAAATTCACTCAAAGTATTTGAATTGTATAAATGGTCAAAAGAACCGACAATTAACGAAGATTTTTCGCCAAATCTTTTTGATAAGGTATTTATCAACTTTTTTACATCAGAATCAGACAGGTATGGCCAGACATTTCTGAAAAACAATGTACAATTTGAAAAATCCAAAGTTTCCGCATCTTTTATTAAGTCGCCACGTTGAAATTCAACGCAATCTCTTATTGCACTGCTGACATTAAAAACTTTTTTATCTTTATGATATCCTATGGGATTATTTTCATTTATAAAATCTACGGGCATTTTATATTCACGCAGCCGTCTTAAATCATTTACATCCAAATCAATAATACCTTTTTGGGCAATATCTAACATTCGTGAATCCACATCTCTTGCTATAATTGGAAAATATTTTTGAGCCTCAGCATATCCGAGCTTTGAAATCAATGCCATTGCGATACTATATGGCTCGGAACCGTCTGAACAAGCATAGCAATATATCTTTTGCGGAGTCCCTTTTTGTATAATATGGTCTGCTACCATATTCCAATTTAAATCATCTCTGAATAATCTTGTATCGTTACAATATTTTATTTTATAACCGTTATTTTCATCAAAAACCATACGTTCTATTGAGCCAAAAGACATACTGTTTTTGGCATTTTTATTAAATCTATTAAAAGAAATATCGGGAATTTTATTAATCACAATAATATAAATCTCCCAAAAAAATTTTTTTGCTATTTATTAAAATTGTTACATTTTTTCGTTTTTTGGAAAAAACTTATGATTATGAGTTTTTTATATAATAGGAAGAATTAAAAGGAATTATAAGGAGAATAAGATGTCGCAGCTTAGTGTACCAAACGTAAAGGCAAATTCGTTCAATATGGAAATCAAAAAGATTAAGAACATGTCAGAAATTTTATTCAATATACATAACTATGAAGTTGAATATTCCGGAGGAAACAAAGAAAAGAGAAAGGTAAAGCTTTCTTATGGAATTATAGAACCCCTAAAACCTTATCTTATGGCATTCCACTACACTTCAACTCCGGATAAACCAAGTATTACTACAGAAGATCTTCATAAACTTAAAAAATATATAATTCAAAATACTGATATTTCAAAACCTGTAAAATATAAAAATTCTGTCGAACAGAGCGTTGATTCTACTGCGAGATTAGATTTTCTTAATTTATTAGATATCGGCACAGATGAAGGTTCTGAGGGAGGAAAAGATATTACTCCAAATGAACAGGTTGAAATTATTGACCAATTTTTAAAATGGTACAACAAAGAACTACCTTGGAGCAGTTCTAAATAACAAATTATTTTTGACAAAACAAACCTGACAAAAAGATACATTAAAAGTAGGATAAATAAATCTCCTTAAAATGTTAATATCATTAGCGTATTACAACATTTTAAGTGAGGGTAAAAAATGATTTTAACTACTATTGAAAGTATCCCAGGGATGAGAGTAAAAGCCCACAGAGGTCTTGTATCCGGAAGTACAGTAAGAGCAAAAAACGTCGTTTTGGATTTTGGGGCATCAATGAAAAACTTCATCGGCGGGGAACTTGGCAGTTATACGAATTTATTAGCTGAAGCAAGAGAAGAAGCAATAATGAGAATGATTTCTCAGGCTAATAAACTCAAAGCAAATGCGATAGTCAATGTTCGTTTGGCAACATCGTCAATTACGGCGGGAGCAGCCGAAGTTTATGCCTACGGCACTGCTGTTGAAGTTGAAGCAATTGAGAGGTAAAAAATGGATTTGCTTATATCGATTATAATTACGCTCTTTTTTCTGCTTTTAGCCTTTACAACAGGTACGTTAATAGAAAAAGCCCACTTTAACAAACTCAAAAAGATGGAAATAGCTCTTATTAAAAAACCTGTTGTTACGTACGGGACAAAGCATTATCCGATTACAAGAAAAATCAAAAAAATAGAGCTTGTCCACGGCGAATCTGTTATTGCCGGCGATTATTTTAAATATTATGTTGCATCTCTGAAAAACATTTTCGGCGGAAGATTAACAACTCTTGAATCGATTATGGACAGGGCAAGAAGACAAGCCATTGTCAGAATGAAAGAACAGGCAAAAGACGCAAATTTGATAGTTAACGTGAGAATAGAAAGTGCGATGTTAAACCATGTTGACATGAAAAACAGTATTCCAAAATGTGCTGTCTTTGCATACGGAACTGCAATAACTTATGAATAAAGAACTAGAAGATATGTACATTGACGTTATTGAAGATAACGTCAATGTCTCAAAAACAAGCGACTTTAAAGAGTTTCTCATACTCGTTGCAGGATTTATCGGTATTTTGTTCTTGATAATTTTTATCGCAGACATTTTCTCCAATGTTTTTATTTCAACAATGTCGGATAAAACCCAAATAAAAATAGAAAAGCTGTTCGGCACTTTGCCAAAAGACGAAATGTACAATGAAAAATATAAAAAGCCTTACATTTTTCTTCTTAAAACAAGAGAAAAAATAATAAAAAATGATTCTTCTTTAAAAGCAAAATCAACTTTTCCCATAATAATTGTTGATGACAAAGAATTTAATGCTTGGGTTATGCCTAACGGAGTTATTAATTTTACAACAACTCTTCTCGACAAAAATCTTTCAGACGAAGAATTGGCTTTTATTTTAGCACATGAAATAGGTCATTACAAAAACAGAGACCATCTTAAAAGTATCAGCCGAAGTATTATAATCACTCTAACATTTCAAATGATTGCCGGAAAAAACAGCGATTTAAGCACTATTACAAATAGTATGTCAAGTATGAATTATCTGAGCCATTCAAGAAAACAGGAAATTGAGGCTGATAAATATGCCGGCAAAATGATGTACAAGCTTTACGGAAATAATAACAGCGGAATAAAATTATTTCAACAGCTCGAAAGCATGGAAAAAGTCCCTGAAATGATGTTTTATTTTTCTACTCATCCTTCAAATAAACATAGAATAAAGGTTTTACAAAAACAAAAATACTAACTTTTGCAATATGAATATCTCGCATAATTTGCTGCAATTTCTTCCAAAACATCATCTAATGTTGAACCGCTTAATTTCAAAGCAAAATTTAACTCTTTTGCATCGGGATTTTTTGTACTGCACAAGACACAAGGCATTACTGTGACATAACAAGGCTCATTAACAAAAGTATTTCTGTATGTAACGGATGGAACAGTTCTGTATCCTATAATCCGCTTTTCCGCCTGATTGAAAATAATACTCGTATCATTTTTGTCTTCTTTTGCAAAATGCATATTTTCAAGAGAATATTTAAAATCCTCTATATCAGAAAGCGAACAATTCCAGTTTTTTCCGCCCGCACGATTTATAAAATCCGCATATCCTTGATTTTGCACTATTTTTAAACCAAAAGACGGAGTTTTTTTGTTTCCCAAAATACAATTAACTTTCATTTTAAAACTTTCCTTCTTATACAGTACGAAAAACCTCTAAAAATTTTTTTTAACAATATATCAAAAAAATTTTTACAAAACGTAATGAAAAATACTGTTTAGCAGACTTTATTAATCAACCGTTTAGGTTGCGTTTAAAATTATACCGGGGGTAAACCCTCGGTGCCTTTACAAAATAAAAACTCGCTTTTGCGAGCGAGTGATGAAAGAATTTGCTCCAGGCCAGACTTGAACTGGCACCGAGGGTGAACCCCGATTGGATTTTAAGTCCAACGCGTCTACCGATTCCGCCACTAGAGCATAGTATTTTATTTTCAATTCAGCTCCGACGGACACGGCATACGGCGTCTACACTCCCCTCCTTCTTTTTTGACACTCAGTCAAAAAAGCGGAGTCCTTGCCGCAAGAGCATAATTATATTATTTAAAATACTATAAAAATAACTTTTTGTCCAGCAGAAAAAATAATATTTTGAAAAAATAAATTATTTAGTTTAGAATATAAATAATAATAAGGATAGGGATATTATGAATACAAAATTAAAGATAGAGAAATTACCGCATTGTGCATCAATCCCGATGTATCAGACAGACGGGGCATCAGGAATGGATTTGGCGGCAGCAATTGATGAACCGATAGAACTAAAACCGTTGGAGCGGAAATTAATTCCTACGGGAATAAAAATTCAGCTTGAAAAAGATTTTGAAGCACAAATAAGACCCCGAAGCGGAATGTCAATCAAGCACGGCATAACCTTGATTAATTGTGTCGGTACGATTGATGAGGATTATAGAGGCGAGGTTTGTGTTCCGATAGTAAACATTTCAAATGAACCATATACAATTAATCGTGGAGACAGAATAGCACAAATGGTAATAATGCCTGTTGCAAAGGCAGAGATAGAAGTAGTCGGCGAATTAACGACAACAAGCAGAAGCAGTGGCGGTTTTGGTTCGACAGGTTACTAAGAATTATCATTTTGAAGAAATTTTTGCCGCACTTAATTCGGCAAATCTTCCACGCAGCGAATTTGTACAATTTATGGAAAAAATTCATAATCCTTTTATTGTATTAATTGCATGTATTTTAAGCCTAAGGACGAATGACAGAACGACGTATCCGGCGACATTAAGAATGTTAAAATTGGCAAAAACACCCGAAGAATTTGCAAAATTAGATAAAGAGGTTTTGGCTGAGGCGATTAAACCTGTCGGATTTTATAAAAATAAAGCCTCACAAATTATTGAATTATCGAAGATTATTGTCAAAGATTTGAAAGGAAAGACGCCCGATACAATTGAGGATTTGATAAAATTCAACGGAGTCGGACGAAAAACCGCCAATTTAACATTAGCAAAGGGGCATAATAAACCGGGGATTTGTGTTGATGTACATGTTCACAGAATTTCAAACAGAATTGGATGGGTAAAAACAAACATGCCTGATGAAACGGAAATGGAGTTGAGAAAGATTTTACCTGATAAATTTTGGATAGAAATAAACACTCTTTTTGTAACATTAGGACAAAATCTTTGCCGCCCGACAAAACCAAAGTGTAATTTTTGCCCGATAGCTAATTATTGCGACTTTAATAAATAATTTTCAAAATTTATTAATCTTCGTTATCAAGACCGTCTGTTTCAAAAGACGGAGAATATAAGACAACTCTGTTTCTGCCCGATTTTTTAGCCCTGTATAGAGCTTTATCCGCATTTTTATATAGTTGTTCATTAGTTGTATAGGATTGGTCAAATTGGTTGACACCCATACTTATCGTAACATTGAAATTATCACAATCAAACTCACATACTGATTTTACGTCAAGAATAGTAGTTTCAACTGTTTTTCTTAGACGTTCGGCTACGATTGATGCTTCCTGTACTTTTGTATGCGGGAGAAGTATGCAAAATTCTTCACCGCCGTATCTTGATGCGATATCATATTCACGGATTGCTCCTGTAATCATTTTTGCGACTTCTTTAAGTACAAAGTCACCAACAGCGTGACCATAAGTATCATTAACACTCTTGAAGTGGTCAATATCTATCATTATACAAGATAAATCTGTTTTCTTTCTTCTTGCGGTTGCAACTTCCTGACTTAAACGCATTTCAAATTGACGACGGTTATTAAGGTTGGTCAAAGCATCAAAGGAAGCATATTTCAATATTTCAGCATAAACAGCTGCTTTTTGTATTGTTGTAGAGGACTGATTTGTAAGTTGTCTGATATAATCTATTGTTTTCTTTGATAATTTTTCAACCGGACTGTACGCAACAACTGCACCCATAACTTTTTTCTCTGAAAACAATGCAAACAAACCGACTTTTCCATCGTTCATAATTATCTGCGGATTAAGCTTGTCCAGTTTTGTCAGAGAATATTTTACCATACTGTCATTAAAAGCTGACGGCCAAACGAGTTGGAAATTTTCACCGTCTTTAAGAAATATATAAATTAGGTGTTCTGATACAAACCTTTCAATCATTTCTCCTATCATATGAATAAAAAATGCGAGTTCATATTGTGTTTCTATAATTTTTGCAATATTTTTTAATTAACCGTAAAATTCCGCATTAATTTTCATTTGCTCATTAAGCTGATAATTTATAACAGCAGATGAGATTTGATAAATTGCAACCTGAAAAGCTTTAATAAAATTCGGGGTAAACTGAGGGGCTTCCGAATTATCAAAGGCTACATTTACAAAACCTATAAGACTAAGCTTATCATATAGAGGAATAACCATGATATTTGTTTCGCTCATAATAGATTTTAAATTT
>JAFSWA010000020.1 GCA_017444705.1 bacterium | reverse complement strand
TAAAAGATTTTCCTACAATAGCTTTTGAAATTTTCTCAGCTCCCCATGAACCTGCTGCCATACCGACTAAACCTCCGATAAAGCCTACAACTGCACCGATTGCCGAGCCGATACCGGGATTAAATGCAGTACCTGCCAATGCTCCGGCTTTTGTTGCAGCCCATACCCCTATTGCCGTACCCGCAGCCTTACCTGCTGCTGCACCGACAATCCAGCCGGTAGTATTTATAGTTACTTTTGCTGCAGATTTTACGGTTTGTTTAATGCCGTCACCTGCTTCGCCTTGCTTATATGCCGCAATTAATTCGGGAATCTGACCCAAGGATTCAAGGGCAACACAGAACCAGCCTCCGCCTTCTTTCCAAAGGGTTTTAAACCCGCTCCATGCCTTTTGACCCATTGAAGCCCCTTTAAGTGCCGCTTCTGCCGCTTTTGCTTCGGAAGCAACTTTTGCCGCACTGTTTCCGGCTTCTTTTGCCATATTCGTTATCTGTTCTAAATCCGGTTTACGATTAAATATCAAACCTTTTACGTTTTTGTTTGCAAAAGTTGACAATTCGGCACCTTTTCTTGCCATTTCAACTGTATCACCGGCTTTTAAAGCATTTATATATTGATTTTTTAATAATTGGGCAGGTAATTGAGCCGCTTCATTAGCAAATCTCGGTTGAAGTCTTGCAGCTGAATACAATTTGGAAAATGCTTCAGCCTGCTGTCCCGAGGTTAAATTTTTCAATGCGGGATTATCTTTAAATATTTTCAAAGTTTCCGTTAAAGCGTTTTTACTGTTTATAGGGTGCATAATCAGCGGTATGCTTTTAATTCCGCCCCATATACCGACATTTCCCATAAAACTTCCCATTAAAGAACTGCCTTGATTCTCCGAGGGTGTATCATTATAAACAATAACAGGCTCCTGATATGGCTGATTTTCAGTAGAGTTTGCCGTCATCTGAGGTTTTGCGATAGGTCCGACCGGTTGTTCCTGTTGTTTTTGTGCTGACGGTTGATAGGTATCTCTTATCGGTTGAGATAACTGATAATTTGTATTTGTTGTTTGTGTCGGAGTTGCTGTCGATGTTTTAAATGACGGATACCAGAATAAATTATTGAATTCTCCTTGCAGCCCTGAGGGGTACGTTAAATTATTCATAAAAATACCTACTATTCACTACTTACCTAATATAGTAAAAACATTTTTTTCTATCTTTTTGCCTATTTTTAAAAAATTGTAACATTTGTAATATTTAAAAAAATACGGCGGCTTAGTAGCCGCCGTATATAAAATATAATTTTTAAATTACACTTCTTTCATGCTTAAAGCAATTCTGTGTTCTTGCGGGGTGAATTTTTTAATCATTACACTGATTTCATCACCTACTTTGAATACGTTGAAAGGATTTTGGTTTTCATCTTTCATTTCTGACGTAGGCAATAATGCTTCAACACCGGGGAAGATGTTTACAAATACGCCGAAAGCAGCTACTTTGTTAACAGTTCCTTTTACGATTTGCCCCTCTTCAAATTTTCCTTCGATTTCTTCCCAAGGATTATCGCCCATTCTCTTTAAGCTCAATGAAATACGTTTCAAATCATAATCAATTTTTAAGATTTTAACTTCAATTGTTTCGCCTAATGTTAAAACATCAGACGGGTGTTTAATTCTTGCCCAAGAAATTTCAGAAATAGGGAGTAAACCATCAACACCGTTAATATCAATGAATGCACCGAATTCCGCAATTCTTATAATTTCACCTTTTACAACCTGATCAACAGAAAGACTTGCGATAACATCGTCAACCAATTGTTCTCTTTGTTCCGCAATTGCCTGACGCTGAGAAAGAATTAATTTGTTGCGTTTTGCATCAGCTTCCAAAACTCTTGTTTCAATTTCAGTACCGATTAAGCTGTCAAGAGGTGTTCCGATTCTTAATTGAGATGCGGGAATAAATCCTCTTAATTCATTAATTTCAACTATTACACCACCTTTAACAACTTGAACAACTTTCGCCATAATAGGTTCCTGACTAAGTTTTGCAGTCGCCAAATCCTGCCATGCTTTTGCACATGAAATTCTTTTTAATGACAATGTTATAATTCCTTCATCGTCTTCATCTTCGCCTTTTAAAACATAAAAATCTTTCAAATCACCGATTTTTAAAACATCGTCTGACGGTTTATCACCGTTTGCGGTAATTTCTTTGTCAGGCAAATATGCTTCCGATTTTGCTCCAATGTCAACCAAAAAGCCGTTTTTATCTCTTTTTACAACGACTCCCTGAATAATGTCTGCTACATTAAATGTGTAGCTGAACTGTTCGTTTAACAGTTTTTCAAATTCGTCCATAGTTTGTGTCATTTTTTTCTCCTTTTCTTTTATTATATTAACACGATAATTTTGTCATTACTTCGTCTATTACATCTTTTGGAGTTGATGCACCCGCAGTAACACCTATATTTTGTGCATTTTTTATATTTTCATTGTATTTTGAAAGCTCGGTTGCATCTTCAATATGAATTGTAGGTGTAATATCTTTTAAAATCTCTGCCAAATGAGTTGTATTTGCACTGTTTTTTCCGCCTATTACTATCATTAAGTCCGATTCTTTCGCTATTTCAACAGCTTCTTTTTGTCTTTTGGCAGTCGAAGGACAAATAGTATTAAAAACCTTTAACTCCTTTGTTAACGGTAATAATTCAGAAACGATATTTTTCAAAAAATCGATTTTTTGAGTTGTCTGTACCACAATCCCTATTTTGTTATTTTCTTTTATTAAATCAATTTTATTTTTTAAATCATCTTCGTTATTAATTACAAAGATTTTATTTGAGAATTGTTGTGCATTTGCTTTTATAGCTTCAACTTCCGGATGACTTTCTTTTCCTAAAATTAACAGAAAATAGTCATTTTTTACCAATTCAATGGCTTTTTGCTGCACTTTTTTTACATCGGGACAAGTCATATCAAGTATTTTGTAGCCTTTGTTTTCAATGTCTGAAATAATTGACGGAGCCACCCCATGACTTCTTATTACGCAATATCCGCAACCGTTTGGCGGTAATTCGGATACGGTATTTATTCCCATATCTGTCAGTTCATTAATAACATGAGCATTATGGATAAGTTCGCCTAAAACATAAACATCTTTATCTGAGGAAACCTTTAATTCCATAGTTGATTTAACGGCACGATTAACACCATAACAAAAACCGGCACTCTTGGCTAATTTAATATTTCGTTTCGTATAAATCACATCCTGTATTCAGACTCACGAATATATCGTGGTAATACCTATATAACATAAACATTTTTTTTTAACAAGCATGCCCTCATAAATTTAAACAGATATAATTAAATTGAAAAAAAACGATATTTAATGTAAACTGTTATATATAATTAATCAGGGTGTACCATTTTGGAAAGAAAACAACTAAAAGTATTAGGTTACAACGTAGATTTATTTAGTTACAATGATGCCATAGATTATACAAAATATCTTTTGGACTCTGAATACAGTGTTCAGGTCGTTACAATTAACCCTGAAATGATTGAATTTGCCCTCAAAAATGAGAACTTTTCTCATATTTTAAATAAAGCTGAGCTTGTTATTCCAGATGGTATGGGAATAAAGCTCGCACTATTGATAAACGGTGTTAATCAGCAACGTATTCCCGGAATAGAATACTCAAAAAAAGTTTTAGAAATATGCGAAGAAAAAGAAATCCCAGTTGCTTTTATCGGTTCAACAAAGCAGGTTGTTGAAAAAGCGGCAGAGAATATAAAGGCTGAAATGCCGAATATAAAAATAGTTTATACAAAAGACGGTTTTTTTCAGTCTGACGAAGAAGGTCAGATTATCAACGACTTAAAAGAAAGCGGTGCAAGATTTATTCTTGTTGCATTAGGTTCACCGAAACAAGAGTATTTTATTGATACGGCAAGGCTTTCCATTAAAAATGCTTTATGGGTCGGCGTAGGGGGAAGTTTCGATGTTTGGTCGGGAATAGTGAAACGTGCTCCTGTTATATTCAGAAAACTCGGGCTTGAATGGCTATACAGAGTAATAGATAACCCAAAAAGAATATCAAGGATTTTTCCGACTTTGCCAATATTTTTATATAGGGTTATAATAAATAAGATACTACCATCAAAAAGGTAAAAAATGGACAAAACTGAATTAGAAAATCTAAATAAAACTTGTAAGAAAATAAGACGTGAAGTGATTGAAATGATTTATAACGCAAAATCAGGTCACCCGGGCGGTAGTCTCAGTGCGGTAGAAATATTAACAACACTTTTTAAAAAATGTATGAATATATATCCTGACTGGGATAAAAATCCGAATTTTAAAAACAGAGACAGGTTTATTTTATCAAAAGGGCATGCCTCAGCGACATTGTATGCAGTAATGGCTGAGTACGGTTATTTTTCGGAGTCTGAATTGAATACTTTCAGACATTTCGGAACAAAACTTCAAGGACATCCTTCTTGTAAAATGCTCAACGGTATTGAAGTTTCAACAGGGTCGTTGGGTCAAGGATTATCAATGGCTAACGGAATTGCATTGGCGATGAAACTTGATAAAAATCCTGCAAATGTTTTTGTATATTTAGGTGACGGAGAACTTCAAGAGGGTAATATATGGGAAGCTGCAATGGCTGCCGCACATTATAAATCAGATAATTTGATTGCGTTTGTGGATTATAACGGACTTCAAATCGACGGTAAAATCTGCGATATTATGAATCTTGGCGATATTTCAAAGAAATTTGAAGCTTTTGGTTGGGATACAATAAGTATTGACGGTCATAATATTGAGCAAATTGAAAATGCCGCAAATTTAGCTAAGAAAAATCAAAAACCAACCGTTATAATTGCCAAAACAATAAAAGGTAAAGGTGTTTCATTTATGGAAAATCAGACGAGTTGGCATGGAAAAGCACCGAATAAAGATGAATATGAACTTGCAATGAAGGAATTAGAAGATTAATGTATTCAACAAATAAAGAAAAAAAATCAATAAGAAGTGCATACGGAAAAACTCTTGCCGAGTTGGGGAAGATAAACCCCAATATAGTGGTTTTGGATGCGGATTTATCCTGTTCAACACAAACAAAACAATTTGCACAAGCTTACCCTGAGAGATTTTTTAATATGGGCATAGCAGAGCAAAATATGATGGCAACTGCGGCAGGTTTAGCAAGAGAGGGAAAAATCCCTTTCGCCTCTACATTTGCAATGTTTGCAACCGGCAGAGCATGGGAGCAAATAAGAAATTCAATAGCATATTCTAATTTTAACGTCAAAATTGTAGCAACTCACGGCGGAATTACAGTTGGTGAGGACGGTGCTTCTCATCAAGCGTTAGAAGATATTTCAATTATGAGAAGTATTCCGAATATGACGGTTATTGTTCCTTGTGATTATAATGAAACAGTTTCCGTTATAAAATATGCGGCTGAACATTATGGTCCTATGTATATAAGACTTGCAAGAACCAATGTTATAAATATATTTGATGAAACATATGAATTTAACCCTGAAAAAGCCGTTAAAATTAAAGACGGTTCAGATTTATCAGTTATAACAAACGGTGAAACTCTTGCTGAGGTTATTGATGCATCGGATATTTTGGCTGAAAAAGGAATAAACATTGAAATAATTCACTGTCCTTGTATAAAGCCCATCGATAAAAAGTCCATAACAGATACTGCTCAAAAAACCGGTTATGTTATAACTGTTGAAAATCATTCAATAATCGGAGGTTTGGGTTCGTCTGTTTGTGAAGTTTTATCTGAAAATTATCCTGCAAAAGTTTTAAGAATAGGAACAAATGACGAGTTTGGTCAAAGCGGGGAACAACGAGTACTTATGGATTTCTACGGTTTGACAGGCGAAAAACTTGCTGAGAGAATTTTTGAAGAATATAAAAAGGAAAATAATAAATGATTCAATTAAGAGGGGTAACAAAAAAATATAAAAACCAATATGCTCTTAAAAATATCAATCTTGATATTATGGCCGGAGAGTTTGTCTTTTTAACAGGAGCGAGCGGTGCAGGTAAATCTACACTGATGAAGCTTCTATATCGTGAAGAACAACCGACTTGCGGAGTCGTAATGATTGGAAACGGAATGAACATAGCAAATCTTCCCGACGACAAAGTTCCGAATTTAAGACGCTGCATGGGAATAGTTTTCCAAGATTATAAATTGCTCCCTAATATGAGTGTTTATGACAATGTAGCTTATGTAATAAGAACTCTCGGAATGAGTACAAAAGAAATTAATGCAAGAGTTTTGGGAGCATTAAAAGTTGTAGGACTTGCTGATAAAATGCAGGCAAGACCGAGTGAATTATCAGGCGGAGAGCAGCAAAGAGTAAGTATTGCAAGGGCAATTATTAACGGTCCGCCGCTTCTTATTGCGGATGAACCGACCGGAAACCTTGACCCTAAAACTTCAATGGAAGTAATGCAAATTTTAGAACAGATAAATAAAAGAGGCATAACAATACTCGTTTCAACTCACGACCAAGCATTGGTTGACCATTTCCGAAAAAGAGTTATTACTCTCGAAAACGGTCAGATTGTAAGAGATATTCAGGCAGGTACTTATGAGTAATGAATTTAGTGAAGCAAAAGCAAAGATAAAGAAAAAGGTAAAATCACATTTACCGAAAGATTGGATTACGGAATTAAGAATTTCGTACAGAATATTTATGGAGACATGGTACGGTATAAAACGTGCGGGATGGATAAATGTTGTCATTATATCGACAATGGCGGCTATATTACTAATTTTTGGAGCAATGTGCAGCAGTGCAATTTCGGCAACATCTTTTACAAAACAGTTGGGGAATGTATTGGAAATTTCAGTTTACCTGAAAAACGGTACTGATATTGATAATGCACAGAAAAAATTAGGCGAATTAGAGCATGTTCTTCATACAAAACTCAAAACAAAAGAAGAGGCATGGGCTCAAATGCAAAAAGAAATGGTAGTTACGGATATGTCGAACCCGCTGCCTGATACAATACATTTAAAAATAGATAAGCCCGTAAATATACCTACTGTTTATTCAGAGGCAAAACAGTTTGATTTTGTTGATGATTTAAGTTATTCAAAAGATATAGCCGAGCGGCTTCAAATGCTTAATAACATAATACAAATGGCAATGCTTGTGGTGATTTTCGTTGTTATAGGGCTTACAATTGCTATAATAAATAATACAATACATCTTGTAATTGAATCAAGAAAAGACGAAATTGAAATTATGAGGTTAATGGGTGTAAGTAACTGGTATATAAAAATACCGCTTGTTATGCAAGGAGCATTTTACGGGTTTGCCGGTGCTTTACTTGCACTTATTCCTATGAATATTGTAGAGGTATGGCTCACAAACATTCATACATTCTTTAAAGTTGCACAATCCCCTATTGCAGTAAATATTGTTTCTTTTTCAATGTTTGTAATCGCAATAGGTTGCAGTGCCGGCGGAAGTGTAATGTCTATCAAAAAACATTTAAAAGTATAGTTTTTTTGATATTATAATTAATAAGAATATTAGGGATTTGTTATGAAGATAATTGCGAAAAATTTGATTAAAACCTATGGTGACAGAAATGTTGTAAATGATATTTCTTTTGAAGTCAATAAAGGAGAAGTTGTCGGACTTTTGGGACCGAACGGAGCCGGAAAGACCACCACTTTTTATATGGTTGTAGGACTTATAAAACCCAATAGCGGTGAAGTTTGGCTTGATAATAAAAACTTAACAACTGTCACAATGAACATAAGGGCTCAGGAGGGTATAGGTTATCTGCCTCAGGAAGCTTCAATATTCAGAAAGCTCTCTGTTGAAGATAATATAAAACTTGTGTTGCAGCTTAATAACAAACTGACGGAAAATGAAAAGACAAAAAAACTTGAAGAATTGCTTAATGAATTTGGTATTGCAAAATTGAGAAAAGAGATGGCAATTTCACTTTCCGGCGGAGAAAGAAGAAGAGCCGAGCTTGCAAGAGCTTTGGCGGCAAGTCCCGATTTTATTTTGCTTGATGAACCTTTCACCGGTATTGACCCTATTGCAATAAATGAAATTAAAGATAACATAAGAAAATTGTCAGTAGAAAAGGGATTAGGGGTTTTGATTACCGACCATAATCCGAGAGCGACTTTGTCTATTACGGACAGAGCCTATGTTATTTTTGACGGAAAAATAAAAATTGAGGGTGCTTCAAAAGAAGTGGCAACAAATCCTGTTGCAAAAGAATTTTATCTCGGTAAGGATTTTAAACTCTAATGAAATTCAAGCTTATTGACAAATACATATTTAACCAAATTTTCGGTGCATCATTTGTTTGTATTGCACTGTTTATGATTGTTTGGATTGCACCGGAAACACTTGTCAATATTATTAAAGCTGTAAGTGTAAAGACAATGACGGTTTCAGAAGGGTTAAAATGTGTTCTGTTTTCAATGCCTTTGGTACTTTCAAAAGCATTGCCGGTCGGAATTTTCTTAGGCTGTTTGTATTCGTTTGACAGAATGAGTAAGGATTCTGAACTTACAGTTATCAGAGGATGCGGAATTAATTTTTGGCGAATTCTTGTTATCCCGATATTATTAGGTATTGTATTTGCTGTTCTTTGTTTCTTTGTCTCGGACAGAATGGTTCCTTTTGCGACAAAAAATTTATACAAAATAAGAAAAGAGGTTCAATGGAATCATTTTGTATATGCACTTAAAGATGAAAATAATAACATGTTACAACTTATTTTATTAAAACAATATGATACACAAGATAACAAATCCGATTTGATAGTTCTTAATTTTAACAGAAAAAATATCAGTAAAATAAGTATTCTCTCGGATATTATAATAAGCAAAAAAGTTGTAATGTCGGATTTAAAATGGGATTTATATAATAATACTCAATATGTAATAAAATATGACGGGGTTTTTGAAGATGTAAAATATCCCGAAAAATTGAGTATTTTGTATGGCAAAAAGGCACAAATTACACAGCAGTTGATGAAATACAACCTTAAACGTGATAGGGAATTGACAAATAAAGAGTTAAAAAAATATCTGAGAATTTTAAAAGATGAAGAAATAAATGATTTGTATAACTTGAATCTTAATTTCTATTTGCAAAGATTTTTCCATAGTGCAATGTGCATAATATTTGCGATATTAGGTTGTCTGCTCGGATATTCAAACCCGAGAGAACAAAGACTTATAGGATTTACGATTGCAATAGGAATTATCTTCCTGTATTTTATGTCGCTCCCGTTCTTTAATTTAATGGCTGAAAAACAAATTCTCAGCCCGTATATTACTGCTTCAATTCAGCCGATAGCAGCAGGATTTTTGATTTATTTTTACAAAAAATATAAAGGATTATAATGAAAAAAACAGCATTACTGATTTTAACATTTTTTATATTATCGAACATAGCCCTTGCAGGTCCGTTCTGCATTAAAGAGCCTGTTTGTGTAAGAGAACCTGAGCAAGGATTATATCTGATAAAAATTAATACTAAACAGTATTCCGTAAGACCTTATGTAATTGAACAAGGTTTTGATACAAGCGAAAATGTCTTTAAAAATAATAAATTTGAGCTTGTTGTAAACGGCGGATATTTTGATTTTAAAAATAAAAAGACGGTTTCTTTTGTTATGAAAGACGAAAAAATTGCTCTTGATCCGATGCAAAATGAGCATTTATCAGATAATCCGGGGATAAGAGATTTTGTTGACCTCATTTATAACAGAGGTGAAATAAGGAGAATGGATTGTGGCGGGGAAATCAAATATGATATTTTAAAACACTATGATTTGGTAAAAGACGGCTGTAAAATAATTGATTCGCTTCAAGCGGGACCGATTCTTTATCCTGAAAATAAAAGTGATGAGGAATTTTTTACAAAAAAAGATGCCGACGGAAATTTAACCCGTAACGCAATTCAGGGAAATTATAAAAAACCGAGAACTGCTGTCGCAATTAAAAATAATAATGTCTATTTTATAATTGCAACAAGAGAGCATCCTATGACCTTAGATGAAATTGCTGAATTCGGGAGAAAAAATCATTTTGAAAAAGTATTGAACCTTGACGGAGGCGGTTCAACATCTTTTACAAACGCAGAATATAATATAAAAAGCGAGGCTAACGGTACCCAAAGAAGAGTTAAATCATTTTTAGTTGTAGAATGATTCTCTCTTCATCTGTGCCTGTTTTATTTTGATTTTTCTTTAAATTGTTTAATTAACTCTTTTTGTGAGTCATTAACATAAGCATACTCGCCGATGGTTTGCAGGTGTCTAAACAGACTTTATTATTGAAAATTTCAAATGGGACGGAGCAATTAATTTCTATATTATATCCGCTTTAATTTCTCTTGTAATTTGTTTTGTTTTGCTTAATAAAAAATAATTAATAGTGTAGTTTTTTAGCTTTCAGGATATTGGAATTCAATATTTCTTTCTTTTAATTTTTCAATTAAATCAGTTTGTTCCGGTAATACAATACATTTTCCTTTAATAATTTGTAATTTACCCAAATTTATTACTTTTATATCCGTTAAATTCGCATATCCGCCAATTGTTTGCAGATTTTTAAAACTTGTTATTTTATCATTAAAGACGGCATTTCCTCCAATTGTTTTAAGGTTTTTCAAGTCGCATATTGGAGAATCAAACATTATTGCATCTTTGCCGATTTCTTGTAAATCC
>JAFSWA010000019.1 GCA_017444705.1 bacterium | reverse complement strand
GTAAGAAGAATAATTTATGCCTTCTTCGTATTTATCGGGGTTATTATGCTTATCAATGGCACGGTTACAAGCATTTATAAGATTAGAATAAATTGCCGTTTGTATTAAGAAAGTCATAAAATACTTTCTTGCAACTTCTCCCCTTACTCCTGCTCCTTCAACATCATTAGTGAATGAAGATAGTCCTATTTTCCTTGATAATTCTCTAATTGAAGCACCAAACTTTGAAGATTTAGCAAATTCATTTAAGAACTTCTGTCCTACTTCTGAGGAGAATATTGCAAGTGATTGACGAACTGTTGCAGACATATTCCAATCGGGAGAAAGCAATAATCTTCTTGCACCTTTTATGGTTTCGGGTTTAATACCTAAACTATCCCAATTTTGACCGCCAAAAGTGTCATTAACAAGTTGCCCGATTTCTTTTCTAACATTATCGGATAAATTGATTTTTCCGTTTTTGGAAACACGGTTTATGAGAGTTTCGTAGGCATGCAA
This sequence comes from bacterium, assembly GCA_017444705.1. Classification (GTDB taxonomy): domain Bacteria; phylum Cyanobacteriota; class Vampirovibrionia; order Gastranaerophilales; family Gastranaerophilaceae; genus RGIG3525. The sequence goes on along the minus strand of JAFSWA010000019.1, from coordinate 1,893 downwards.
TTTATATGTATTGTGCAAATAATTCCAAAGGAATTTATTATTTGCATCTATATATGCCTTCATCGGTTTAGTAACAACTTTGCTTGCTCCAAATGTTACTTTATCAACTAAATTAGAAACACCGTCAATAAAGGTATTAAATTCTCCGATATTTATATCTGAAATAGCACCGAATTGAACACCGTCTTGAATTGCCTTTTTAACGGCAGGAGAATTTTTGAAAACTTCAAAATTATTATTCTTAATACCGTCAATGATTTTAGGTAAATTACCCAAAGTCTTAAAAGTTTTAATAGGAATAATACCTTCGTGAGCCGATGCACTCTCCGTTAACGCAACAACGTGCATGCCGTTGAATAAGAATTTACACCCTTTTGCAAAATTATTTACAGTATCGTATGCGTTTCCGGCTTTTTGAAGTAATTTGCCTGCAAGACCTTTTGCGGCTTCTGTTTCGTTAGTCGCTTCCATTATAGGTTTTGCCATTTCTTCAAGTTCTTTTGCATAGTTAGGATTTGCTTTTTTTAGGTTTTCCATTTCCTGCAAAAATCTTGAATTTTCTGCAGCATCTATCAGTTGATTAGAGTGTATTTTTTGAATTTCAGCATAGTCCAAAGTCTTTGGTCTTAAACTCAAATTCTTTACTTTGCCATTTGCAAGCGGTATATCAACACCGTTTTCAATACCTTCTTTATAAGTCGGAATAATACGACCTTTTTCAAATTTAGATTTTGTTCTTAAATAGTTTGATAATTCTTGTTGTTGTGAAGGTTCAATATCCCAAATATGAGTAATATATTCTTCGGGCGACATTGAACTTTTAACACCTTTAACTTCGGCAAGATTATTCCAATATGTTTCCATATCGTCAAAATGGTTCTGTGCGACAACTCTTAAAACCTCTTTTTGTTCTTGTGTAAGAGCGTTATAAACTTTTTCTAAATCCGGTCTGTTTAGGTTTTGTGTCGGCAAACCCGTATTTTCACGAATAAAAGGCATAATCTCTCTTAAACTTTTTGAATCTACACCCAATTCGTTTGCAATATCATCAACTTGCGAAGAAAAATTATCAATTTTCTGTAATGCTTCATATTTAGCGGTATCAATATTTGCCCTGCGGTTTCTGATAAGTTCTCTTGCTTTATCTTCAACATCACTAAAATATGATTTTTCGGCAATATTTTCTTCTTTATTTAATCGGTTGGCTCTTTGGTTTACTTTATCAATAACTCGTTTACCTTTACCGAATTTTGTTGCAATTTTTCCTGCAATACCACCAAAAGCACCACCGCCTATTGCTCCTGTTCCTGCTCCGTATAAGGTATCTTTTGCAATTCCTTCTAAATCTTCATTATTTCTTAAACCTTCTCCTGCTCCAAACATAGCACCCGAAGCCAACCCTGCTCCAATACCACGACCGATATTTTTTGCAATTATTCTTTTAGCAACTTGCGTCAATGCAGGTTTAGCAAGTCTTAACGCAATTCTTCCGCCAATATTTGCAGCACCGCCAAAGGGAATAAAAAAACTACCGATTTCTAATGCAAGACCACCGTATTTTTTTGCTAATTCAATTTTATGTTCTCTATCAATTCGTTTTCTTTCAGCTTCTCCTATTTCCTTAAATTTTTGAGCCTTTTGTTCTTTGGTTAGGGTTGTGTCATTCATAACCATTTCATAGGGAGTAAGTTCAACATTTTGCTCAATTTTACCCTGCAATACTTTTCCACTTGGCTGAAAATCAATACCGTCATTTTGTGTTTCGGGTTGAAAATCAATATTATTATTCGCATTAAAAGTTTGAGATTGACTTTCCGGTTGAAAATCAATCTCATTATCTGTTTGAAAATCTATTGTCATTATAGTTTTTTATATCCTTTTTTAATTGCTTCC
>JAFSWA010000018.1 GCA_017444705.1 bacterium | reverse complement strand
TTGTTAATCATAATAAAATCCCTTATGAAATATTAAACTATAATTTGTAAATAAATTCAAAATTGTTAATAAAATTGAAAAATAGTAAGGTTTAATGTAGAATAAAAAGCACACGGTATGGAGATTTAATGACAACAACATTAGCAATTACGGGAAAAAGCGGAAGCGGTAAAACAACTCTTGTTAAAGGGTTTTTGAGAGTATTTCAGGAATATTTTCCTGACAGAACAATTCTTCTTATAGATAATGACTTGTCCGGTGAGCTAGGTCACAGTTTCGGTTATGATATAAGAAATACTGTTTACGGTATAAGAAACGGGAAACACGAATATAAAACGGGAATCCCCGAACATATGACAAAACAGGAATATGTTGAATGGGCAATGGAAGATATTGTTTTTCAACTTGAAGAAAATGTTGACATCATTGTAACTTGGCTTGTTGCGTCAAAGGACTGCCGCTGCCCGATTACCGATTTAATTCATAATGCCGTTGCAAAGCTTATAAGTCGGTATGATTTTGTAATTTTTGATTGCGAATTTGATTTAAAATACCTAAGCCAGCTTGTTGATTTGAATATTGATACAACCGTAATTGTTGCAAGACCGTACGAAGAATCAATAGTTTTGGCAAAAAGAATTGATGATTATTCGGAAAAATATGCGGGTGCAGGACAAATGGGGGTTGTGTTGAATGCAATAAAAGCAAATGATATGAATAAAGTTTACCATTTGCTCGAAAAATATAACCTTAAAACCTTGGGCTCAATACCCTTTGATGAAAATTTGGTGCAAAATCCGCTCTATCGTGAGTCGAAAGTTGTAATTGAGGCAATTAAGGAATTTTATTTTAGACTTAATCTGCCGCAGGCAAACGAATAGGAGAATTTATGACAAAAATTTTAGACGGCAAAAAAGTTTCGGAACAAATTTTTGAAAAAATAAAAAAAGAAGTAGCAAAATTGAGTAAAAAACCAAAATTGGCGGTAATTTTAGTTGGCGATAATCCCGCAAGTCAAATATATGTTAATATAAAGCAAAAACGTGCAATAGAACTCGGGTTTGACTCAGTTGATTTAAAATATCCTGAAAATATTACCGAACAAGACCTTTTGACCGTAATAGAAAATCTGAACAACGATAAAAGTGTAAATGCGATTTTGGTTCAGCTGCCTTTACCGAAAACAATAAATACCGCAAAAGTTATTGAAGCAATCGCTCCGCAAAAAGACGTGGACGGTTTTCATCCCGAAAATATCGGGAAATTGACCGTAAATCAAAACCCTTATGTTGTTGCTTGTACGGCAAGAGGGATTTTGGAACTTTTAAATTATTATAATATAAATGTTGAGGGGAAAAATGTTGTTGTTATCGGGCGTTCAAATATCGTCGGAACTCCCGTAGCAAGACTTTTACAGAATAAAAATGCAACAGTTACGGTTTGTCATTCGAAAACCGTTAATATTAAAGAGCATACCTTGAACGCAGATATTGTTGTTTGTGCTATCGGTCAGCCAAAATTTTTGAAAGAGGATATGGTGAAAGAAAGAGCTGTTATTATTGATGTCGGTATAAACAGAATTGATGATAACAAAGCCAGCTATACAATTTGCGGCGATACTGATTTTGAAAACCTTTTATCAAAAGCATCTTATATTACCCCTGTTCCGAAAGGCGTCGGACCTATGACTATTGCAGGCTTGATGCAAAATACTTTTGACTTGTATAAACTGCAAAATAATTGATTAAAACATAAATCTGACAGCTTTTTTTATTAGCCGCAACAGAGTTTTCTTTCTGATACTTTCATTATCAATAATCATTGTATAATTCGCAGAAGCTATTTTTGCCTTAATATTATCGAGAGGTTTTACTGAGATATTTAAAGCCGGTCTTGGGGATTTAAAATGTTCAAATTCCTGCATAATATTTGATGAAGATATTTCAATATCAGCCTTTTTTGATAAAGCTCTCAATTTTTCTATGCAAGGTATTATAACTCTTTGTCTGTCGGGAGAGTTTACTTTTCCTATATTTAAACCCTTAAAAGTTCGGCTATTTTGAATGTTATTAATTTTCATATTTAAAACTCTTTATATTGATATAAATTCGGGGAAAAAAATTTTTGCTACCATTGTAAAGATTTATTATATACATAAAAATAATAATGTCAATATAGCCATTTGGATAATTAATATCATGCAAAATACAATATTCATGCGTTAATCATATTAAAAATATATAAATACCCTTGTCAATTCGGGAAAAATTTTCTATAATAAAAATGAGGACAACTATGAAAAATACACCAAACCAAAACATAAAACCATTGACATTAAATAGAAATTCCGATTTTTGCCTTGAAATCGGCGGTTGCGATATGCAGAATTTGGCAGCAAAATTCGGTACGCCTCTTTATATATATGATGAACAGACTATCAGGCAGATAGCAAAAGATTATAAAAATGCTTTTAATAATTATCCGAAAGTAAATATGATGTATGCATCAAAGGCATTTATGGTTCAATCGGTTGCAAAACTTCTTGACAGTGAGGGTTTTGGTTTTGATTTAGTTTCGGGAGGTGAAATCTATACGGTTTTATCCGCAGGATTAAGTATAGAAAAATCAGTATTTAACGGCAGTAATAAAAATTATGATGAAATCCTTTTAGCGATTGAAAATAATATAGGACGAATTTCCGTAGATAATTTTATTGAAATGGCAATGGTTGATTTGGCGGCAAAAAGTCTTGATAAAAAAGTAAATATTTTGCTTAGAATTACTCCCGGAATTGAATGTCATACTCACGAATATATTCAAACAGGTCATCTTGATTCAAAATTCGGATTTGATTTAACCCAAATTGATGAGGCAATAGAATTAATAAATGACGAGTATGAGAATCTTGTATTAAAAGGACTTCATGCACATATAGGTTCTCAAATATTTGAAACAAAAGTATATTATGATGAAATAGAAGTTCTTTTAAAAGAAATCAGAAGAATTAAAGATAAATATGATATTGAACTGTCAGAAATCAATATTGGCGGAGGTTTGGGTATAAAATATAATCAAGATGATACCCCGCCTTCTATTTATGAAATGGCGGATGTAATATTAAAATCCATTGAAGATAATACCCGAAAATACGGACTTGAAAAGCCTTTAATATATATAGAACCGGGTAGAAGTATAGTAGGTACGTCAGGAGTTACGTTATATACTGTCGGTTCATCAAAGCAAGTTCCGAACGGCAGAAAGTACGTTGCTGTTGACGGAGGAATGGCTGATAATCCAAGACCGTCGATGTATCAGGCTGTTTATACGGCAGATAAAGTTGAGGAAGAAAAATGCGAAGAAAAGGAAACCGTAACGATAGCCGGCAGATTTTGCGAATCCGGTGATATTTTGATTAAAGATATAACTCTTCCGAAATTAAATGCAGGAGATTTATTGTGTGTTTATAATACAGGTGCATACGGCTATTCAATGTCCAGTAACTATAACAGGGTGTTAAAACCTGCGGCAGTATTGGTTAATAACGGACAGGCAGATATAATCGTAGAAAGAGAAACCTACGAACATCTTGTCAGTCTTGATAAAATTCCTGAGAGGTTAAACCGATATGAATGATTTTTTAAGCCAAATTATTAATTTTGTGCATGTAAGCAGTACAAAGACCCTGATTTCAATATTACTGCAATTATTTATTATTGTCGCAATTATGTTTGGCATATATAAAAAATTTATTCATAATACTTCGTCGGAAAAACTTGTAAAGGGTATTTTCATTCTTATTATAGGTTGGTTGTGCGGAGAATTGCTGATAAAATACAATTTCTATATTTTGGGAACATTTATAAGAGCTGTTGTAAGTGTTATTGCAATAAGTCTTATTGTTATTTTTCAACCTGAACTCAGGCGTTTTTTGGGTTTTATAGGGCAGACGGATTTTTGGAAAAAAGCATTCTTTCATACTGAAAAAAAAGAAAAATCAGCTAAAGTAAATGTCTTTAAGGAATTGACAGAAACAGTCAAGTATCTTTCAAAGACAAAAACAGGCGGGTTAATTGTTATGCAAACAGGTGATAATCAAGCGTCTTTGTCTGAAATAGGTACAAAAATAAATGCAAAGATTTCATCGGAACTTTTGCTGACAATATTTTATCCGGGAACTCCGTTACATGACGGTGCTGTTGTGATACAGGATGATTTGATTCTGTCGGCGGGAGTAGTTCTGCCAACGACAAAAGACCCTCAATTAAGCTGGCGATACGGAACAAGGCACCGTGCCGCAATTGGTATAACGGAAATTAGTGACTGTTATTCTGTTGTTGTTTCGGAAGAAACAGGTGATATTTCAATAGCCTATGATGGGAAATTGAAGAAATATGAATCGGTAGCAGATTTTAAAAAGGATTTAAAAAATATTTTGAAAATTGAAGAAGAAGAAAAAAAAGAAAAACTTCCTCAAAAAGTTTTCGATTTTATTAATTTTAAACCGCATTCCGAAGAGAAAAATTAAAATGAATATTTATAAATATATAAAAGATAAAAAAATCTGTGCAATTGTGAGAGTAAATTCCCCCGAAGAATGTTTGAATATTTCAAATGCACTTTATGATGGCGGGATAAGGATTATTGAAATCGTTCTTGATCCTGATATGCAGCCGAAAGTTATAGCAAAGTTGAAAGAAAAAAAAGATTTGGCAATAATTGCCGGCGGAATTATCACGGCAAGAGAGGCTATATATCTCATTGATAACGGTGTTTTTGCAATAAGTTCCCCTGTATTGCAAACAAATTTGATAAGACTTTGTAATTCAAGAGGAATTAAGATCTTTTGTACTGTTTCAACGGCAAATGAGGCGTATGAAGCTTGGAAATGTCGTTCTCCGATTATAAAACTTCATCCGACAGATGCACTTGGAGGTGCAAGATATATAAAAGAGATTATTAAGACAATGCCGTTTTTAAATCTTGTTGCGGCAGGCGGAATCAAAATTAATGAAATTGAAAAATATATTAAAGCAGGTGCTTTGGGTGTCTGTATCGGCAGGGATTTTTATAAAGATTATAATCCGATAAAAGATTATGATAAAATCAAAAACAATGCAAAAAAAGCAATAAAAATAATTGATAAAATATATTCTTAATTATGTGATTGTGTTTCATTTCTTTTTGCGGTTGAAATAATATTTTTTATTAAAAATATTAAATTTACAGTTGAGATTACAGTCATTGCAACTTCAATATAATATTTTATTTTATCGAGTTTAAAATTTTTGTTTATATTATTAAAAATTGCAACAATTTTCTTTAATTGTGTAAAATCAATTGTTTTAACTTTTGTAACCTCATCATTCAATTCTAAAACTTTCTTGTCAGCTTTAAGGATTAAAATAATTAAGCCGAATGTTGAAACGGAAATTAATATTAATAAAAATACTGTTAATAATTCACTCATATTTATATTATAATTTAATTGTAAAAAAAATAGAATAGGTCTGTTAAATGAAAAAATACGAAATTGCAAAAAGCATCTCAAAATTGATGATAAAAGGATTAAAAATAGTAAGACCGCAGGCGGGAACAAGCTTACCGGGGCATTTTATGACAAAGGTTTGTCCTGAATTTATAAAAACAGAGAGTCAAAAAATTAAAAACAAAACCTTTTGTGTTACCGGAACAAACGGAAAAACTACGACTTCAGGATTTATAGCGGCGATTTTAGATGAAACCGGCGAAAGAGTTTTGCATAATAAAAAAGGGGCAAATATGCCTCAGGGAATTGCAACATGTTTTCTTCAAAACAGTGAAAAACCCATAGATTATTGCGTTTTGGAATGTGATGAGGCATGGCTGTTTTCATTATATAAATCATTAAAATCAGATTATCTGACTGTCACAAACCTTTTCCCTGACCAAACAGAACGATATGGCGGTGTTTACAGCTTGGCAGAAAAAATAAAAAAAGCAATCGACCTTAATCCCGATTTGAAGGTTATTTTAAATGCAAATGATCCGCATCTTTTGCCGCTTGAAACCAACAACACTGTATTTTACGGTGTAGGAACGGTACAAAATAATATTGAAGAATTAAATTATATACCGGAAATTTGTACTTGCGGAGAAGAACTTAAATATACCAAAAGGTTTTACGCACATATAGGTGAATTTAAGTGTCCTAAATGCAAAAATCAATCAAGAAATGCAAAATATGTCGGAAATATTATTCTTAATGATGATTATACCGAAGTTATTGTTAATAACAAGTACACATTTAAAACAAATTTAACGGGGCTTTATAACGCTTATAACTTGCTTGCAGCTGTTTCAACGGCACTTGAAGCAGGTATTTCTTCCGATATAATTCAAAGGGGACTTGATAAATATAAAAATGTTTTCGGTCGAATTGATAAATTTCAGATTAATGAAAAGAATGTAATTATACAGTTAATCAAAAACCCTGTCGGAACAAATCAAGCAATAAAGCTTATCAAAGATATTACCCCATCGAAGCTTTTTGTTTTATTAAATGATACGCCGGCTGACGGAAGTGATATTTCTTGGCTTTATGATACCGATTTTGAGTATTTTAAAGACTATAAAAGCGAAGTAATTCTTAGCGGTACAAAAGCAAATGAATTGGCACTCAGATTTAAGCATGCAGGGCTGAAAGAAGAACAGTTTTTTATTGAACCTAATGTCAAAAAAGCTTACAAACACGCAATAAAAGCAACTTCAAAAGAAGAAACCCTTTTGATTTTGGCGAATTTTACAACCTTAGCAGAGCTGAAAGATATTATGAAAAAATGATTTTGAAAAGGTGACAGCATGGATTTTGATTTTGATACAATAACAGCACCTGCCACAGCACTTGGTACATCAGGTGTTGCCGTAATTAGAATTTCCGGTGCAAAAACTTTTGAAATAGTAAACAAAATTTTTAAAGGTAAAATTGAAATCGGGAAAATATGTTACGGAAAAATTGTTGACAATTTCAATAATAATCAAACTCTTGATGAAGTAATTTTACTGCCGTTCAAAACCCCTCACAGTTTTACCGGTGAAGATGTAATTGAAATTCAGTGCCATGGCGGGCTAAAAGTTATCGACGGAATATTAAATTTAATTTTAAAAAACGGTGCAAGAATTGCACAAAGAGGTGAATTTACAAAACGAGCATTTCTCAATAAAAAAATGGATTTGTCGCAAGCAGAGGCGGTTTTGGATATAATACATTCAAAAACTTCTGTTTTTGCACAAAAAAATGCGGATAACCTTTCGGGAGCTTTATCAAAACATATTTCCGAAATAAGAAAAGACTTACTCGATTTGATGTCAAAAATTGTGGCGGGAATTGATTTCCCTGAGGACGTTAAAGAACCCAAATATGAAGAATTAGAGGAAGTTGTAAAAATTTCTCTTGAAAAAATTGATGAGATTTTAAAATCCGCAAAATCCTCAAACCTTATGCGGCAAGGACTAAAAGTTGCTATTGCAGGGAAACCCAATGTCGGAAAATCTTCGCTGTTTAACAGGCTTTTATCTCAAAATCGTGCTATTGTAACGGAAATCGCAGGCACCACAAGGGATATTATTCAGGAAAGCCTTGATATGGACGGGATTCCGGTAACATTAATTGATACTGCGGGAATTAGAGAGGATGAAGATATTGATAAGGTTGAGAAAATAGGTATTGATTATTCAAAAAAAGCGGTTGAAAATGCCGAGTTGATACTGTTTATGTATGATTCTTCAACTCCTTGGGACGAAACAGACAGCGTAATTTACGATATGGTAAAATGTAAACCGTTTCTTAAAATTGCAAATAAATCCGATATCGGTACTTATTTCGACTCGGATTCAATTAAAATTTCAACTAAAACGGGGGAAAATATCGCTGAGTTAAGGGCTTTGATTTCAAAAAAAGTTATCGGTGAAAATGAAATCGAAAACATTGATTATGTAACAAATAAAAGGCAGCAGGAATGTCTGTTGTTGGCAAAAAAGCATCTTGAAACCGCACTTGATGCCATCATGATTAATGAGCTTCAAGATTTAATTTCTATTGATATAAAATCGGCACTTTTAGCGTTGGATGAGATTTCAGGGGAAGTTATTACGGATGAAATTTTAAATAATATATTTGAAAATTTCTGTATAGGAAAATAGCGATATTACTTTTTTATTATAAATATTTTAAAATTTCTCTCAAATCTTTTTTGTCAATAATAATAGTTGCATTATTTTTTAAAACTTCTTTTGCACAGAAAGCGATTCTTGTATCAGCATATTGAAACATACTTAAATCGTTTGCTCCGTCACCGATTACGACCGTATTTTTTCTGTCAATTTTCAAAATCGATTGAAGGGTTTTAAGCATTTGCCCCTTTGAATCCGAGAAGCACATTTCTCCTCCAAAAAGTCCGGTTAAAGCTCCGTTTTTTGAATGAAGAATGTTTGAAAATTCCCCGTCAAGTCCTAATTTTTCTTTTGCGGGAACAGTTGCATTTTTGTATCCGCCTGAAAAACAAACAACTTTGTAACCTCTGTTTTTTAGTTCGGTAATCGTTTCTTTTGCCCCTATAACAAACGGCAGATTTTGGCAGATTTCGTCAACTCGTTTTACTTTCATTCCTTTTAAAAGTCCTATTCTATATGTCAGGCTTTCAAAAAAATCCAATTCTCCTGCCATTGCTTTTTCGGTTATTTTTTTTACTTCATCCTCAACACCGTAATCTTTTGCCAAAAAATTGATGGTTTCTCCGTTCATCAATGTCGAATCAAAATCAAAAACTGCTAACTTTATTTCCATAAATTCATTGTATCACAAATATCTATATTTATGCACAGCAATGACGGGAAAACAAACATGTCATTTCGGACGAAAGCGAGGACGTGGCAATCAAAATACCCTCTCCCTTAATCCCTCTCCGTTGGAGAGGGAAATTTTTTCCATGTCATTACGAGTGTAAGCCTCGAAATGATATGCATGCCGGATTACCACGTCCTCGCTTCACAAAGAATGACTGATTATTACATTAATAGTTTAAACACAATATAGTTACCCAAAATTAATTACTTCAACATATAGCAATTTTTAAAAAATAGGTTATAATATAAATATAAATTATAAGAGGATAATAAAATGAAAAGAAAAAATTTGGCATTCAGTATGGCGGAAGTTATGGTAACCTTGGTTGTAATCGGTGTAATTGCACTTATGACGGTTCCAAACCTTGTTGATTCATCAAACCAGAGAATTTATCAGGCTGCATCAAATAAAGCAGATTATGTCGTTGCTCAGGAAGCTTTGAGGCTGCAAACAGAATGTCCGAGATTCAGATGTTTTAATGATTCCGTTAATAATGCAGCAGCCAGATTACAAGCATTGTTAAACGGTGTAAAAGCAAACGAAAAAATTACATATACGGCAAGTGTAAGAAATAATACAGGTGATAAAATTTATGTTTTAGCTTTGATAGACGGTGATGACGTGCCGATTTTATATACCGTAACTAATACAGGTCAAGGGTTAAGAACAAATTCAACTAATGAAATCGCCGAAGCAAAAGAATTAGAAACAGCAACCGATTCTACTAAAAAAATGAAAAATTGTTCTGCTATGGATAATGCTAGCGGTGTTGTAAAGATAGAAGGTAAAGATGGTGAAGGGAATGAAACGACAAACAATACATTTAAATAAAGTATGATAAAAGAAAAAATATTATTTGATGCAATAAAAACCCTTTTAATCAAAGCCAATACGGTTTTGGATAAGAGTGTTTTTGATTGTATTAAAAGAAATACATGTCATTACGAGGAACGGGGTGACGAAGTAATCCAAAAAAATTTAGGAATGCGTGATCAAGTTTCCATGGATTGCGTCGCTATCGCTCTCAATGACACGGATTCTTTGGATTGCCGCGACGATTTCCAATCGCCTCGCAATGACGAAAGGTGTCATTATGTGGAACGGACTTGTGCCGAAGTGCAGGAGTCAATGACGGAGCCATTGCTCGCACGTTTAACTGCAAAAACCAAGCCGCAAAGTGGTGAAGCAGTACACAATAAAATAGAGTTTATTCTCCAAAACGCATATCTTGCAAAAAATGCAAGTCGTCCGCTTTGTCAGGATACGGGGCAAGTTTTGGTGTTTTTAAAATTGCCTTATTCATTTAATTTCGGTTATGATTTCAAAGCCGTTATAAATCGTGCTGTTGAAGAAACTTATGAACAGGAATTTTACAGAAAATCAACAGTTAAAAATGCTGTTTTTGACAGAACAAATACAAAAAATAACACTCCTGCAATAATATACACTGATTTTGAGGACAGAAAATCCGTAAAAATTGATGTACTTGTAAAAGGCGGCGGGGCGGAAAATATGAGCTTTGTTGAGATGTTTAATCCTACAGCTTCGCATGATGAAATTATAAAAACCCTTTCACAAAAAATAAATGAACGTGCAAAAAATGCTTGCCCGCCTTTGTTCATAGGAATCGGTGCGGGCGGAACGATGGATTATGCGGCTTTATTGTCAAAAAAAGCTCTTTTTGAAGGTATTGAAGATGAATTTTGTGAAAAGTTGAAAGAGTGTTGTAATTATACGTCATGTGAAAGGTGCCATTGTGATTTACAGGCATTAACTGTTCTTTCTGTAAAAATGCTCTCAACGTCAACACATATCGCTTCACTTCCGGTTGCAGTTACGATTAATTGCCATTCCAACAGGCATGCAGGTTGTGAATTTGATGAAAACGGAGTTATTTATGACTTTACGGATTATGAAATTGAACCCCAAAAAATCCGTTTGGAAAACTATAAAAAAGTTAACACCGCAAATATTGAAGAAATAAAGGATTTAAAATCGGGAGAAAAAATTTTATTGTCGGGAACGATTTATACAATGCGTGATGCGGCACACAAAAAATATTTTGAACTGATGGAAAAAGGGGAAGTTCTTCCTTTTGAAATAAAAAATTCGGTTATATTTTATGCAGGCCCTGCTCCGAAAAAAGATGATGAAATTATAGGCCCAATCGGGCCGACTACGGCAAAAAGAATGGATAAATATGCTCCGTTTCTGTATGATTTGGGATGCCTTGCAACGATAGGAAAGGGCGAACGCTCGCAAAAAGTTAAAGACTCATGCCAAAAAAATAAAGCTCATTATTTAAGTGCGATTGGCGGTATTGCCTGTTATTTGCAAAAATCGTTTAAAAAAGAGGAAGTAATTGCGTTTAAAGAATTAGGAACAGAAGCTGTAAGAAAATTTGAAATTGAAGATTTACCGCTTTTGGTTGAAATTTAGATAGATTTTTTCAAGGCTTCAATAACTTCTTTTGAAAATCCGTATTTTGGTGAAGAAATTTCTTTTATTGCATCTTCTGCGGAGGCAGCATTTCTGTATGTTCTGCTGTTTTCTGTCAATGCTGAAAATATATCGGATGCAGAAACAATTTGCTGTTCTATTGATGAATTTCCGTTATAACTGTGATGATTTTTGATTAAATCCAAAGTTTCATTATCAATATTCAAAGTTTCTAAAAGTTTGTGTCCGAGTTTGGCGTGAACATCTATAACGGATTTTTCTTCGCCTGTAAGTTTCCCTTTTTTATTTAAAATGTCTGACGGGATAAAAATTTTACCTATATCATGAAGTCTTGCCGCTTTAATAACCTTGGCTTTTCTGATAGTGTTTATTCCCAAATTATCACAAATTTTGCCTGCAATTAATGCTGTTTGTTTCATATGTTCATCTGTTTTTGTCGGGAAATTGACAAAATCACAATTTTTAATGTTTAAACCGTATGTATTTAAAAGACTTTTTAATTCGGGATTTTTTTGAATACAATATTTTATATTTTCATATTTTGAAATGTCTTTTGAAATTTTTTCCAATAATAAATCAGAATTCAAAAATCCGATTATACAACGTCTATCCATATAAGTCGGATAAGATGTTCTGTAATCTGGAGTCGGGGAAACAGTTTCCATAATTGCTTTACGCTTTGCTGTTCCTGTTTTAATTATCCCTTTATCTATTTTTACTGCTCTTATTTTTTCCATTTATAAACCTAACTCTTACATTATAATAAAGTATTTTTACGGAAAAAAATTGCCTTTTTTTGTAAATTTATTTTACAAAATTTCTAAAAACTTGTGAAGTTGCGGAATTAGGCGAGTGTTAGAATATAGTTTATAAAAAATTTTTAAAATTTCAAATGCTTTTTCAGGTTTTATGCAAAAAGAATTTTTTCTCATCATTGGTTGCAAAACTATTGGTAAATCATATTTTTTAGCTATTTTCACGACCTGTTCAATTTCATTTTTTTCAATATTTTCATCAAATACAACTTTTATAAAACATTCTTTTTTACTCGCAACACTCATAAATTCATCATTAATTAAAAATCTGTTTTGTTGTTTTGTCGCTGATTTTAGTTTTATATCCGCAGAAACAACATCAACATAATCAATTATTTGAGCCAATTCATTTGTTAGTGTTCCGTTTGTTTCAAGATAAACTTTTTTGTGATTTCTTATCAAGGGTAAAAATTCAAGCAGAAATTTTGTTTCTAATAACGGCTCCCCGCCTGTAAGACTTACGGTTGAAACTTCCTTATGAATAAGTTTTTCCGCTAATGTTTCAGAAGTATATGAAACAGATTTTTTATCTTTTTTGAAATCCGTGTCGCAATATTTGCAATTCAAATTACAGGAACAAAACCGTACAAAAATTTGCATTTCTCCGGCATAAAGCCCCTCTCCCTGTATTGATGTAAAAATTTCTTTTATACAGGCTTTATTCATTATTTTTTAATCCTTCTCTTACGTTACCTGAACTATTTTCCTTCAAACTTTTATATAATTCAATTTCTTTTTCTGATAAATTTTTCGGCAGTTTTATAATTGCCGTAACTATCATATCCGAATTTTCTTTTAATTCCTTAATATAAAGCCCTTGACCTTTTAGTCTGAATCTCTGTCCGGAAGATGTATTCGGCGGGATTTTTATTGTTATGTTTTCATAAAAGGTAGGAATTTCAATATTTGCACCAAGAGCCGCTTCATAAGGAGTTATTGGTAAATCCATGTAAACAATATTGTCTTTAACTGTGAAAAGTGATTTTTCATCTATATTAATTATCAGATACAAATCTCCTGATAAACCCCCATTTGTACTGTCATTCCCCTCATTTTCAATTTTTATTTTAGAATTATTTTTTGCATTTGAGGGAATATTACAATTTATTTTTTTGTGTGTGGAAATTTCACCGCTGCCTTTACACATCGGGCATAAGGCTTCGTTAATAAATTTTTTACCCATGCAATTAGGACATGGCTTTGATTGAATTATATTTATTATTCTTGATGTACCAAAAACGGCTTCCTTTGAAGATATTGTTACATTTGCATATATGTCATCGCCTTTTTGAGATTTCCTGTTATTTTTTTTATTTGAAGATTTGTTAATAAATATCCCCTCAATAATTTCTCCCAAAATTCCGGAAAAGATTTTTGATTTTATCTTTGGTTGCACATTTTCTGTTTCATTAAAATCTTCTTTTCACGTTGTATTTTTTTCATTGCTCTTTTCAAAATTATAACCATGCTTTATATCGTATAATTTTTTCTTTTTAGAATCGGATAATATGTCATAAGCTTTTCTTATTTCGTTAAATTTTTTTTTACTGTCAGCGTCTTCATTAACATCAGGGTGATATATTCTCATAAGATGTCTGTATGCAAGTTTGATTTCCCGTGAAGTTGCATTTTTTTCAATGTTAAGAATTTTATACAAATCTTTATTTAATATATCTTCTGAGCCCATTTAGCACCTCATAATTAATTTTACTGATTTTATGACAAATTTCAAGATAAAAAGATTAAACATTTGTAACGATAATTTAAAAAAATATTTTCAAATACTTAATTTTAAACTATTATATTAATGGAATTAGAAAAGAGATTTGGACATGGAAACAGCAGAGAATTATACACCAAAAATGTTGAGGGATATATTTGATACGGATAATTCCGGTATATCTTCATTGTGCAGGGAGGCAAGACTTATCCCAAAAAAGGATTTAAGCGGTAATACATATTTTACAAAGCATGATGTCCAAACTCTGAAAAAGATAAACGAATTACATTCTAAAAATTCCATACTCGCCGATGAATTAATGATGTCTTCTTCAAAAGAATTACCTATGCCTGTTAGTGCAGCGGCACTTGATGAAACTTTTAATAAGTTAAATGACAGATTTGAAATGTTTCAAAAAACAATTGAAGAAAAAATTTCGACCGTAATTGATGAAAAATTGGATGGCATGGACGAAGTTGTAGTTGAATTGATAAGATGTAAAACCGAAAATGAAACCCTTCGTTTTAAGATGAATGAACTTGAAAAGCTAAATTATAGTTTGAAAAACCAAATTTCTTCCTATAAAAATATTGGCTTTAATTTATATGTAAAAAAAGAATTATAATGTTAACCCCTTTTACAATTCCAAAAAATATTGTATAATATTGTCATAAATGAATTTGGAATTAAAAATGAATAAATTGGAACATATAAATCTGTTAGATAACGTCCATGAGCTTTTGAGCTTGCATGATGCTTTTAAAGAAAAACATACAATTCTTATTGTTGATGATGAAGATAATAATTTGCAATTATTAAAACGTTCACTGAGAAGTAATTATACGGTTTTGGTTGCAACTAACGGAAAAGAAGCTCTTGAAATGGTAAAAGTTGCGGGCGATGAGATTTCTATGATAATTTCGGACCAGAGAATGCCTGAAATGCAAGGTGTTGATTTATTGCAGGAAGTATCAAAGGATTACCCCGATATAATATAAATTTTATTAACAGGTTATACTGACACGGATGTTATTATAGACGCAATTAATAAATGTAATTTATATCAGTATATATTGAAGCCTTTCGACCCGGGAACATTGCAAATTACAGTTCAACAGGGGTTGAAAAAATTTGAAATTCTTACTCAGAATACAGAATTGAGTAAAGATTTGAACGAACTTTTCTATAAAACAATAAAAGCAATATCCTCAGCACTTGATGCAAAAGACCCATATACGCATGGTCATTCATATAGAGTTACTTTGTATTCAATGATTTTGGCAAAACATATAGGTTCTGATGACAAGTTTATGGAAGAAATAGAAACAGCAGGTTTGCTGCACGATATAGGAAAAATAGGCATTCCTCAAAGTATTCTTTGTAAACCGGGAAAATTAACCGATGAAGAATATGAAATTATGAAAAAACATCCTGAACAAGCGGAAAAAATTATTATGGAAGTAAAACAACTTCATATAATTTCAGATTGGCTTAAATCTCATCATGAAAGATGGGACGGAAGAGGATATCCCGATGGCTTGAAAGGGGAAGAAATACCGCTTTCCGCAAGAATAATTGCCTTGGCTGACACTTATGATGCCATGACTTCCACCCGTTCTTACAGAAAAGCCCTGACGCACGAAGATGCAATTGCGGAAATACAAAGATGTGCTGGTTCGCAGTTTGACCCGAATTTGGCACAAAAATTTATTGAATGTCAGGATGAAATGCTTAAAGCAAAAGATAATTCGGAAGAATACTACAAAAAATACAGTTGTCTTGAAAAGAAATTCAAATAGACCCTTTACTTAAATAAGTAACTTAATTCTCTGTAAAAACCTTGTTCCAAAAGCCGGTAAAAGCGTTCACAAGTAATTGGGGCAATAGTTTTTGTTATCTGCTCATCATAAACAAGACTTTGGATAAACCTTGCAAAAAGTTCAACGGGAGAACCGTAGTATTTTTTATATTTATTTATCCTTCGTGAATTATTGGTCTGTTTTTTTTGTAATGATTTTAATTTCAGTATATCAATGAATTCCGGTTTTAGTTCCGGAAAGTCCAAATGGGCTGTTGCTATTGAATACTGTTCAATTCTTTTTAAAAACGGTGTAATTAATTTGATTCGGTCATGTTTTAAAAGGTATTTTGCTTTACTTTTTCTTATAACTTTGTCAAAAGGTTTGTACGGCTTACTTTTTTGAAAATCGGGACACACTGATTTTATTTGTGCTTCTTTGTATTTTATCCGTTTTTTGTATTCCTCTTTTATCGCTAAAAGTCGTTCTAACTTGGAATTGGGGTCAATAAAATTAGTTACTTGAATTAATTCCCGCTCAATTTCTTTTGTATAATTACAATTAAAAAGAATTTTTAAAGAACCCCCGTTTTTAAAATTATCTGGCTCAATTTTTGAATGGACATAGTGTGCAAATTCATGTGCAAGTGTATCAAAAAATCTTTCGTCCTCTACATTTTTTGAAATATCAATTCTGTTTCCGGAAAAAAATCCTTTATTTCCTCTTGCTTTAGTTCTCGTATTTACGTTTAACCCAAGAGAATGTAAGTATTTTAAAAAATCTTTTTTATTTAAAGATGTTTTCATAATCTTGTACTTTCATCAATCCAACCCAAATAATCTCTAAAACCGTTTGTAATAGGTATTTCTATTAATTCCGGTAAATCGTATTTATGAAGAGTTAAGACTATTTTTTTTATTTTTTCAAATAATTCAGCTTTTGATTTTATAATTAAAAGACATTCATCATCAGTACATACTTTGTTTTCCCACATATAAACGGATGTTATTTTTTCAATAATATTAACACAAGCAGCTGCTTGATATTTTAAAAGTGCCTCTGATATTTGCTTTGCATCTTTTTTGCTTTGAACAGTTGTTATGTAAAGTCTGTATTCGCTCATTTTTCACTCCTAAAATACTTTCCACGGATTCATTATACCATTTTTATCAAAGAATTGTTTGAGTTTTTTTTGAATTTCGTAATTTTCTTTACCTAATAATTTCGGAAGATATTTTTTCTTTTCAAGTCCGATTCCATGTTCTCCTGACAGTGTTCCGCCCATTTCTACAGCCTGCTTAAACATTTCATCTTTTGCTTTTAAAAATCTTTCTGTTTCATCTTTATTCTCAATATCAATGATAAAGTGCGGATGAATATTTCCGTCGCCTGCATGAGCTAAAAGAGCGGTTTTAAGATTATATTTTTTCGCAATTTCTTGGATTTTTTCTATTATTAACGGAAATTTTCCCTTAGGTACAACAATATCCTCGCTCATAACATCCGGAGCAATTTTTGTGCATGCACCAAAAGCAGAACGTCTTGCAAGCCATATTTTATCTTCGACTTCCTTTGTTTTTGCGGAAATTATATCAGACGCACCCGCTTTTTTGCAAGCTTCTTCAACGACTTTTTGTTGGTAATCAACATCAAAACCGTCAACTTCTATTAGCAGACAAGCTTCTTTATCTGTCAAAAGCCCCGTAGGACAAAAGTTTTCAATGGTAGAAAGAGTGTTTTTGTCCATAAAATCAATAACAGACGGAGTTATGTATGCTTTTAAAATCTCGTTTACTGCTATTGCCGCCTCATTTACGGAATTAAAATAAACAAGCGAAAGTTTTTTGTTTTCTACTTTCGGAATTAATTTCAAAATTGCTTCGCATACTACGCCCAAAGTACCCTCAGACCCGATAAAAAGTCTTGTCAAATCGTAGCCGCTGACATCTTTTATGAGATTTGACCCCGTTTTAAGAATTGTTCCGTCAGCTAAAACAACTGTTAACCCCAAAACATAATCTTTTGTTGTTCCGTATTTTAACGTATGAGAGCCGCCTGCTGAGGTTGCTATTGTTCCGCCGAGAGTTGCGACTTTGCAGCTTGACGGATCCGGCGGGTAAAAAAGCCCGTTTTGTTCCGCAATATTTTGAATATCACTTATAATTGCACCCGCTTGTGCCTTAATTGTAAAATTCTTTGTGTCGGGTTTATCTATTGTATTCATTTTTGCAAGATTCAGAATAATACTGCCGTCTAAATCAACGCATGAGGCACACATATTTGTCCCCGCACCTCTTGTAATTACCGGTGTCTTTGTTTCATTACAAAATTTTAATACTTTTGAAACCTGTTCAATTGTAGTCGGAAATACTGCCGCAATCGGAGTCTTTGTCGTGCCGATAAAGTGGGTTGCGTCTTTTGAATACACCGTAACTTCCTCAATTTCGGTCAGGATATTATTTGCCCCGACAATTTTTTTGATTTCGTCAATAATCAATTATGCAAGCCCCTTTTTAATTTCTTCAACTGCAAGCCCCATATTTTT
>JAFSWA010000017.1 GCA_017444705.1 bacterium | reverse complement strand
TTTTTCTTATCCCAATCGCAATTTGTTTTTTGTTCATAATAAGTATGATAATTGTCTCCCGGGTTTGTACGTGAATTACTGCAAGACCAATCACAATTGTCACTTAAACTCCAGCTTACTGTTTTTTCTGTTGATGTTTCATGGTTTGATTCATCTCTGTTCTTACACAAGCATGTTACAGCTGTCGCATTTTCAATAGGGTCTCTCTTTTCTGAATTTTTACATATATATGACCATTCGCATGATTCAGAATTTTGTACTGCTTTATCTACTGTTGAATCAACTGTTTTTGCCTTATTTCTGCAAGGACAATCCCATGTATTATTCGCAAAAACTGCCTCGCCTTTTCTGTTTCCGCTTGTAGGACAGGTTGCAGACCATACACAATCGTTTAAAGCAGGTTTAACTTCATTAGCCCCATGTTTGTACATCGGTTTTGGAATATTATCAACACAAGCTTTTTGGTAATCGCAACTATCACTACCCGTTGCTACACATGTATATTTAAAGTCATCGGAATTAAAAGTGTATCCTATTGCCTTATTTCCATCACAAAGGCAATGTGTAGGCTCATCAGGAGGAGGGTTAGGACCATCAGGTTCATTAGGAGTAATATGAGCGGAAGCTAAGGTTGTTCTTTCGCTCGGATGGTTATATTCTCTTACATCTTTGCCCTCAGTATTAGGGCCTTTTGTTCCGTTTACATCTATCCATACATCTGTACTTTCTTTATTTACAGCTATTACTGACCCGTCTTTGAGTTTATAAAAAGTCCATTTGTCGGGATTTTCAAGCGTGTATTGCCAACAATCAGTACATTCTTGATTATTTAGGTTTTTCACTACTGCGTCTTGAAAATCGTCATTATTATTATCATAATCCGGGAATCTGAAACCTGTTTTTGAAATAAGGTCAGCGTTTATATTTGATGAAATATTTGATGAAATCTTGTTGAATTTTGCGTCATACTCGTTTTGTCTGTCTGACAAAGCCATTCTGCCTGCAAGCAATATTATAGCCGTCATTACAATCAACACGACCGTAATTTCAGCGAGTGTAAAGCCGTACGAGTGAGCCGCACCATTCAAATAAGCTTTTTTCATTTCCGTAAATTTCTTAATCACAAAATCTTTCATCACATTATCCTTTTTTAAAAGTACACTTTTATATATTAGAGTATATACATCATATATTATATACTTTTTATTGGATTTTTTCAAGTGGGAATATCTTATTATACGGCTTATTGTCAGTAATAGCAATATTTTTTAAGAATTTACAATTGTTAACAAAAAACTTATTTTGTAATATTACTTTACATTAATAGAAACGATTTTTTCTAATTAGAAGTGCAACACCTTGAAAATAAAATAGAAAATGTAAGTTTTGCATAGCGAAATGCTTCGTTGGGAGTAACTTTAAATATATTTTCATTTCTCCATATTTTTAAAAATATTCATTTTTGTATTCACATTATACAAATTTTATGAAATATTTTAGTCCGCTTTTGGGAAAATTTTTCTCAAATTTGTCACAAAATCTGCCGGTAACTCTTTCAGAATATTAATTTAATTTATCCGTGAAAAAATTATCGAATCGACAACTTCTCTGAAAGCTCCGTCACCACCGTTATTTTGGGTAATTTGAATATCGGGAATTTTTTTAACCTGCCAATTTGCATTCGGAACCGTTACCTTATATTTTACGGTTTCAAGACAGATAATGTCATTAATATCATCACCGATATAAACAACTTCATCAGGGGTAAGATAATACTTATCCACAAGGTCTTTTAATATGTCAATCTTTATTCTGATATTTTGATATGTATCAATTGTAGGACATTTTTCTTTCAAAATATCTATTGCTTTTGATTTATCACCGGAAATTATTGCAATATTAATTCCCGATTTAATTGCCTGAAAAATACCCATTAAATCCTTGTAGTTCAATTTTTTAGAGGTTGTACCGTCCTCGTGAACATAAATTGAACCGTCAGTCAAAATTCCGTCAAAATCAGTCACTATAAGTTTTATTGATGAGCCTAAATCTAATTGCGGTTTCATGAAAAAATCCCTTTGTATAAATTATATTATACAAAAGGATTTTTATCAATTTTTAGATTTTTTAAATTAAGCAACTATGTTTTTCAAAACTTCTTCAAGCGATTTTCCTGTTGCTGTTGTAATAGTTCCTCCTTTTCCTTTTACTGCGTCTATGTCTTTAACAATGGAGCTTTCGTTGATTTTTCCGTCTGCTTCACCATCTTTTGAGTCATAGTATTTTACAATTTTGTCAAATCTGTCTTTTGAAAGTGTGAGTTCACCGGTTGCAGCATCTATTTCTGCAATAGCATTAAATACATTTTCTGCTTCTTTATAAATTTTTGCTAATTCAGCATCATTTTTATCAAAAGTTTTGCCTGTTTCTCTTGCAACACGTGCTGCATAATACTCTTTGTATTCATCAAGTGTTACAGTTTTGTCACCGTTTACATCTGCTGCGTTAAATCTTGCATCCATTTGGTCTTTGGTTACAGTTTTATCTTCAACTACGGGTTGAGTTTTTGCCTCAACAGCCTGTTGAGTTGTCTTATTGTCTGCCAAAACTTTTACTTCCGGTTTTGCAGTTTCAGGCTTTAATATTCCCAATTGCGTAAGAATTACTTTGAACATGTTTGTTAATTCTTTAACTTGTGCCCTTAATTCTTCTATATCCTGAATTTGAGCCTGCTGCACAGGTGATATCGGTCCATACTGTTGCGGGTAACCTTGTCCCCCTTGCGGTAACGGTGCCAAGCCAAATCTTGCTCTAATCGCATTCGGTGTAAAACCGCTTTGATTTAAGAAATCCAAATATTGTTGACCTATTTCTTGCATTTGTTGTTTGGCAACCATTCTAATAAAATTATTTTGTAAAAAACTCGCCCTTCCTCTTGCGGGTGCTTGTACTCCATCTGCCATGTTAAATATCCTCCTAATTTCCTTTCACTTTATATAAAACATTTTTGAAATCCAAATTTCAAAAAATCTTACATGTTTTACATTTCTTAACATTTATATTTTATCTTCTATTTTATGGTAAATTTAGATAGCAGGGAGTGTTTTTGGCATGGTGAGATTAAGAAAAAGGTCTTTAAAATTTGAAAAACCAAATCGAATTAAAAAACGGTATTATTCTTTTTTGACCATTGTTCTTCTTCTATGTATCGGAATTACTATTAAATCCACTTTTGAAAATATTTTGAAAATCGTTTCTTATCAAGGAAAAATAAAAGAAATGAAAAAAATTCAAATTGAAACTGCACAAAAAAATGAAAACCTAAAAAAACAGCTTGGGGATTTGGATGCAAGAAGTTATGAAGCAATTGCAAGAAATAACTTGAAAATGTCAGGTGAAGATGAAGTTTTGATTATTATTCATGAACCCGAAGAAAAAACTCCTAAAAAAGAACAAAAATCAAAAAATAAAGACAAGAAAAAGGATTAGTGATGTTAAAATCGTCTTTATTTGTTGTCGGAGTTATGAGCGGAACATCTTTTGACGGTGTTGATTGTGCCTTGTGCAAAATCAATCCGGATTTGAGTTTTGAATTTTTAAAAGGAGAAATATTCAACTACCATCCTTTGATAAAAAAAGAAATTTTTAAATTAATAAAAGGGAACGGAACAATTAAGGAACTTTGCAGTCTAAACTTTGTTTTGGGGGAGTTTTATGCCGACTGTGTTTTCAAATTGTGTGAAAATGCAAATTTTGACATTAAAAAACTCGATTTGATTTCATCTCACGGGCAAACAGTTTTTCATAATCCGACTAATAATAAGTTTTGCGGATATTCAGAAAATTCCACCTTACAAATAGGTGAATTATCCTGTATCGCAAAAAAAACAGGAATTATAACCGTCGGTGATTTCAGACCTTGTGATATGGCACTTAGCGGTCAAGGGGCACCACTTATACCGTTTTTTGATAAACTATTGTTTTCCAAAACCGATAAAAATGTCGCTCTTCAAAATCTCGGCGGAATAGCAAATGTTACAATTTTGGGCAAAAACGGTGAATTTCTTGCCTTTGATAATGCTCCCGCTAATGCCCTTATTGATTTAGCTATGCAAAAATTTTACAACAAACCTTTCGATAAAAATGGTGAAATTGGGTTATCTGCTGATTACAACAAAGAACTTTTGGATTTTATGCAATCTTATGATAAATTTTTAACACAAAAACCGCCAAAATCTACGGGAAAAGAATATTATTCCGAAAGATTTTTAGAAGATGTTATAAACTTTAAAAAATTACCGCATGAAACTTTAATCGCAACCTTGTCAGCTTATACAGGTTTTGCAATCGCAAAATCACTGAGAGATTTTTCTTCCGTAAAAATTGATGAGATTATCTTATCCGGCGGAGGAGTTAAAAATCAAGCAATTGTAAAATATATAAAAGATTTTTCAAAAATTAATGTAAGTTTTATCAGTGATTTCGGGGTTTCAGATGACTTTAAAGAGGCAATTGCTTTTGCAATTCTCGGTTATCAGAGATATTTTGAACAACCAAACAACGAACCAAAAGCCACAGGTGCTAAAAAACAAACTACTATGGGAAAAATTGTTTTACCGTAAAATAAAGCCCTGCAAATTTCTTTGAGGGCTGTTTAAGTGAGAAAAATTATATTAAACTTTCTTTTTTAAACTTTTCTATTAAGTTTGGATTTTCTTTACAGAATTTTGAAAATTTCGTAAGTCTTTCAAGTACGTTTTGAGAAATTACATGCTCAATTTCACAAGCGTTTTCACTTGCCTCTTTTTCGTTTATTCCCAAAATATTTTTAAAAAAGTCTTTCAAAATTCCATGTTTTGAATAAACTCTTTTGCCCTCCTTTATACCGATTTCGGTGAGTTTAATGTAGCCGTAGCTTTCATACTCTATCAAACCCAAATTAACTAACTTAGAAAGTGCTTCCGAAACGGAAGCACGAGAGATAAAAAGTCTCCTTGCAAGCTCGGCACCTTTAAGGTTTTCTCCCGATTGCAAAGAAATATATATTGTTTCAATGTAGTCCTCTAATCCCGAAGACAAATTTTGAGAAGTCGTAATCATATTAAAGTGTTAGGTTCTCCTAACACTATTGTAAGGGAAACCTAACACTTTGTCAAGAGAAATTTATTATTTAAATTTTATTAAATATAAAAGAGGAATTGCAATCAGCAATTCCTCTTTGTTATTATAATGTTTAAAATTATAATTTTGAAGCAACCATCAATGTTGTTTCAGCCAATCTTGTTGAATAACCCATTTCGTTATCATACCAAGAAATGATTTTAACTTGGTTTCCGCCCATAACTCTTGTTAATAAAGCGTCAACTGTTGATGATTGAGTTGTTCCGATGTAATCAGATGAAACAAGCGGTTCTTCCGTATAACAAAGAACATGTCCGTCAGCACCTGCTTTTAATGCTGCATTAACTTCTTCAACAGTTACATCTTTTGAAAGTTCAAATACAACGTCCACAAGTGAAACATCGGGAGTCGGGACTCTCATAGCGAAACCGTCCAACTTACCCTTCAATTGAGGTAATACCAAAGCAACAGCTTTTGCTGCACCTGTTTTTGTAGGAACGATATTCAAAGCTCCTGCTCTTGCACGACGAGGATCTTTGTGTCCTGCATCCAAAATTCTTTGGTCGCCAGTGTATGAGTGAACTGTTGTCATCAAACCTTTAACAATTCCGAATTTTTCATCGATAACTTTTGCAACGGGTGCCAAACAGTTTGTTGTGCAAGATGCCATTGAAATTACATTGTGTTTTGTTGTATCGTACATATTGTCATTTACGCCCAAAACGATTGTTATATCTTCGTTTGTTGCCGGTGCGGAAATAATAACTTTTTTTGCACCTGCTGCGATGTGAGCTTTTGCTTTTTCACCATCCGTAAAGAAACCTGTTGATTCAACAACAACTTCAACGCCTAAATCTTTCCAAGGTAATACTGACGGATCTTTTTCTGCATAAAATTTGATTTTTTTGCCGTTGATAATGATGCCGTCTGCATCAGCTTCAACAGTACCGTCAAATTTACCCATAACTGAGTCATATTTGAAGATTCTTGCAGCATCTTCGGGTTTCAAACCGGGGTCGTTGATTGCAACGTAATCGATTTTGTTGAAAATACCTTCTCTGATTGCTGCTCTTAATGTGTTACGGCCGATTCTTCCAAAGCCGTTAATTGCTACTTTTACCATAATTATAGCTCCTCTCTTTTACTATACTTACTCCTTTTTTATATATTAAACATGATTTTATTTCAAGAAAAAGTTTAATCGAAAAACATTTAAGAAATGTAACAATATAAATTAATACATGACAATTTTTATATTCAGTGTCTTTCATATTTTTGTAGTGGTATAAAAAGGAGAAAAAATGAAAAATATAAGTTTTGGTGATTTAATTGTAAAAAAAGAAATTTCAAAATTAACGCCACATCAAAGAAAAGTAGATGATATGGTGGGTGATTATTTGGAAAGTCGTTGCCCAAAAGATAATTATTGCACAGGTTCTGTCGTTGATCAAGTTTCTGATGATATGTATTCCGACATTCTTTTAATCCATAAAAAGAACGGCTCCAGTGTAATTAAACTGGTTGATAATAATCAGAAAAAAGAAGAATTGAAAATAGGCTGGTTTAAGATAGATGAAAAAGATAAAAAACCTTTGACTATTGGTGCAGGTGCTTCCGAAAAAACAATTCGGGGAAAATTGGCAGCGTATGCAGAAAAATTAAAAGCCCTATCATTTGAGTATTATACAAGGCTTATAAATGACACAAGATACTATAAAAATGTTCCGACAGAAGCACAAAAAAAGGCATTAAATGAGATTTATGAAGATGCAAATTATGCATAAATACAAAGGAAGCAGATAGTAAAAACAAGGAATCATTATGAATGTAAGTTTTGGAAAAATAATTTACAAAAATGAAATAAAAGTAAAAACCGATAAACAAGTTGCAACAGAAGATGTTATTGACGGCATTTTTTCAACACGTATTGTCGGATTTGGAGTGCCGGAAATAATTCTCAAAAGAAAATTAGGTGCAGACGTTCTTGTTATTAATCAAAAAAACGGAAATACAAAAATTGATATAGTTAATTCAGACAAAAAACCGATAGGTATAATACCCTCTTTGCAGCTGAACAACAGAAGATTTCTGTCCCGTCTTTTTGAACAAGTAGAACAATATGCTAATGATTGCAGAAATATTTTAGATAATATATAAAAGGATAAAATGAAAAATGAATGTAAGTTTTGGTAAAATAAGAGTAGTTAAAGAAGTTCAAAATCCCTCAGCAATGCAGCAAAATGTTGTAAAATATGCACTAAGGGCTTTTGCTCCGCATGAAAAAATACCTTTTCGATACGGAAAAGACCCTGTGACAGGATTAGAATACAGCTTAGATGAAGCGTTAGAAAAGGTTAGAGGAGCCGATGTTTATATATCATATAAGAGAAACGGAAATGTAGGTTTAAAGGTAGTAAAACCGCTTTCCCAACCTGATAAAAACGGAAGAACTATATATTATATTCCTTGCGAAAGCTACGAAAACAGACTCCAACATGAAATAAATTCCCGTTTACCTCTAACAAGAGTGTTACATCAATTGAATAAATTTGCAAGAAGATGTGAATATTATGTCCGTTCGGGAAATACAGGAATCAATAAACGCCTTGAAGCCGAAGCTTTGGCAAAACAATAATTTTAGTCGTAAAAGTTAGCCACAAAAGCAATACAATTTTTTTTATTTTGACAAAAAATAAGAATGTAGTAAAAAAGGAGAAAATTATGTGTAAATTTTTTAAGTGGCTTACATTTTGGCTTGTTTTTGTCGGGGCTTTAAATTGGGGTCTTATCGGTCTTTTACAATTTGATTTGGTTGCATTTTTGTTGGGTGATATGACGTTGTGGACAAGAATTGTATATGTTTTGGTAGGTTTGTCTGCACTGATTTACGGCTCAATAATTTATGTATGTGCAAAAAATGAAACCGATTATTAAAAATTTACAGGGTGAGTTTATCTCACCCTTAAAATTATATACAAAAGTATTTATAAAAAAGATATAAGTGTAAATTATACACTAAAACTTTTACATTTTGTTACATTCTGAAAAGTGGCTTGGCGTTTAGGTTTTCAAGAGTGGGTTGTTTCTACTACATAAATAAAACAAAAAAATTTAATTGAGGGGGGTTATTTTTTTTTCTGTTTATGATATAACAATAATATAAAATGTAAAACAAGGAGAAAATTATGACAGTCGGATCATTTGTCTTTATGTTACACTCGCATCTTCCCTTTTATCGTAAAGCCGGTATGTGGCCTTTCGGGGAAGAGAATCTTTATGAATGTATGTGTGAAACTTACATTCCTTTATTGAATGCTATTTCGGAGCTATATTACGATGACGGAATAAAGGCAAAATTGACTGTCGGTATAACCCCTATTTTGGCTGAGCAGTTGAATGACGAACATTTAAAACAAGGGTTTGTTGAATATCTTGATTCAAGAATAGCAAAGGTTTCAAAGGATTTAGATAGATATCCTTCTCCGGAAGTTGCTCATTCTCAACATTTAAAATTCCTTGCTACTTACTACTATAATTGGTTCAACAAAATAAAAGACAGTTTTGTAAATAAATACAACAGAGATTTAATAGGAGCATTTAAAAAGTTTCAGGATTTAGGTTGTATTGAAATTACTACATCAGGTGCTACGCACGGATTTTCACCGTTATTGGCGACTGATTCAAATCTTAACGCTCAATTTGCAGTAGGTGCTGCTACGACAAAACGTTTATTCGGCAGAAAAGCTATGGGTGCTTGGTTGCCTGAATGTGCGTACCGTCAAGGATACGAATACACAGGTAAAGACGGAAATAAGAAATGGAGACCTGCTATTGAAGTTACCCTGCAAAATAATGATATTCAATATTTCTTTACTGAGTCTCACGTAATTGAAGGCGGAAATTCAATCGGGCAAAGAAGAGTAATTGGTATGTACGGAAATATTGAATATATTCCGCTTCCTGACAGAGAACCGACAGGCTATGATACATATTCCGCTTATTGGTTGCCTGATGCTCAGGTTGCTGTTATGGGAAGAAATGACAGAGCCGGTTATCAGGTATGGTCTGCTGCCGACGGTTATCCGGGTGATGGTTGTTTCAGAGAATTTCACAAGAAAGATGATAAGTCGGGTATGCATTATTGGAGAATTACAAGTCCGACTACCGATTTGGGTGACAAAATGTTGTATGACCCTGTTTTGGCATTTAACAAAGTCGGAGAAAATTCAGACCATTACACAACTTTAATTTATCACCTTTTGAATGATTATAAGAAAGCTCACGGCGGAAAAGAAGGCTTAGTAATGGTTTCGTTTGATACGGAATTATTTGGTCACTGGTGGTTTGAGGGTGTTGAATTTATTAAACAAGTTATCAAAAAATTCAATAATTATGTACCTGATGTCGAAAGATGCACAGCGGGTGAATATTTAATGAAACATCCGCCGGTTGAAGCTATTCAAATCCCTGAAAGTTCTTGGGGACAAGGCGGTCATTTCTGGGTATGGCAAAACCATCTGACAGAATGGATGTGGCCGATTATTCACGGTTGCGAAAGAAGAATTACGGCTATTGTTGATAACTACAAAGAGATGCCGAATGATAAATTGCTTTTAAGAGCATTGAAACAGTTAGCAAGAGAGAATTTACTGCTTCAAAGTTCGGATTGGCCTTTCTTAATTACTACATGGCAGGCAAAAGATTATGCAACAGAAAGATTCAGAGGACACGTTGAAAGATTTGAAAAAATTGCGGATATGATTGAATCCGGCAATATTGATGATAAAGAATTATCTTATATCGAAGATATTGATAATTGTTTCCAAGATATTGATTACAGAGTGTATCAATCAATTGAAGAGGGAGTAATTCCTCAACAGGCTCCTGTAAGTCAATTGAAAGTATAATTATAATAAACAAAAAACGAAATTCCGCATTTATATAAATGCGGAATTTCGTTTATGTTAAACCATTTTAGGCATATTTGTTATAGTTGTTAATTGCGTTACGCACGTCTTGTGCCGTTGGTCTTTCTCCAAGATAAATGCATCAGGATTTTCCCTCACGAGATTGAATTCCTCGTAAAAAAAGTCCGGAATCATTGCATGTAATATAGCCGAGGTTAAAACCTTTTAAACTCATATCTTTTATGCTGTCCACAGCTTCTTCACTTGAAGTGTTACGTAAATCCCAATATGAATCACCGTCCATTTTGATTTGCTTGAAATTAACATTTGTATTTAAATTTCCAATCCTCATATTTTATATCCCCTTATGTATTCTGGTATCAAAAACTTCCGCTTTTTTAATATATCTGTCTAAATTCGCAAGTATATAATCCTGAACCGATTGGTTATCTTTCTTATTTCTTACTGCAAATTTTAAATCTGACCCTGTTAATACCAATAAATCAGAACTGTCTTTTTCTCTGTCAACGGACACTGATGTCCAATATTTACTGCTTCTGTTCGGGGAAGAACTCTCTAAATCTTTTACAATATCTCTCATTTTAGAGTTTGGATATTTGTACAATATTACGCTTTTAAATGAAATTTTCATATAAATCCTTTCTATTTAATATATTCCGTTTTTTAAAACCCCGTAAAAAAATTTTTTTGCTGCTTTTTTTAAGAAATATTAAAATATTTTAATATTGACTAAATATAGCTATTTATGTAAGAATATATGATATAGGAGTTGACAAATATGAAGATAAAGAATTTTATATGGATTTGTTTATTTGTATTTTTGATAGGAAGCATAACCTCTGCTGAGGCAAAATCAACTTATAAAATTAAAAAGGACGGAACAATACAGACGGGCGGCAGAGCATCAAGCTCAAAGGTTCCGAAAGGAACACCGACAGAACCGAGCGGGGTTGCAAACAAACAAAGTACAAAAAATAAAACTGACTATAAAACATATGAAGAGATGGATGCAAAACCATTGTATAAAAGTTGGACAACAATAAAGGCATATAATAAAGTTAATGCTGTCGGAACAAGACTTCTAGAAGCGAGTGATATAAATGAAGATATTGTATTCTCTGTTCGTTCAAGCCGTGAGGCAAATGCATATACAAATGTGGCAGATGAAATAGTTTTATATACGGGAATTTTAAAATATGTAGAAACAGAAGATGAATTGGCGGCAGTAATAGCTCATGAACTCGGGCATGTTCTAAATAATGATGTAAAAAGAAAAATAGCAAGGCAGGTTCTTTTGAATCTTGCCGGTGTTCCTCAGCAAGTTGCATCGAAAAAAGACAGAAACGCCGAGTATAAAGCTGATTTAACCGCCGCTGATTTGATGGTTAATGCCGAATACAATCCGTTAGCGGAGATTTCATTACTCAATAAAATTTCGGGGCATTACGTTGATATAACTTCTTCTCACCCGACAGGAAGAAAAAGGCTGAACGCTCTTTATACGTATATTAATAAAAACTACCCGCAATACATTCAAGACGGTTATCCGACGGTTTCTTACAAAAGAGCTTTGAAAATTATCGGAGAAGAATAAAATTATAAAGTTATTTTTATATTTTCTCCGTACATTTTTCGAATTTTTTTTAATCCGATTACATCTATACCTTTAAATTCAAATTTTTTGCAATAGTCTTTATTGCGGTCTCCGTTTGAAATTACATAAGATAAATAAGCCCCCAAAATTGCTTCCAATTCTGATACGGGAAGCAAATTCTGCGGTAAATCATCCAAATCAAATTCATACCTTATATAGCTTTGTAAATGTTTAAAATCGGCAGGTGTTCTGTCTTTATATAGGGAATTTAATCCCAAAAATGTTTTAAGGTCGTACAAATCATATCTGTATATTTCAACTCCTTCGGCTTTCATTTTGTTGTAACAATCGCAACCTCTTGTTGAAAATCTGTCTGCCCACTTATCGTTGTTTAAAAGGTGTTCATTACTTCTCATGAGTTGGTAGGCACTTGACATCAGTTTCCATTTTCCGTTAAGCATAGTCGGATTTTCAGGAATTGAAGCACAGATTATTGAATCATTTTTGCTTGGTAAAATATCAAAATAATGTTCAATATCACTCATTGAGTGAAGTTTATCGAGTGAAATAATTTTAAAATTTCTGTCCAAAATTGCCACACCTGTTTCATTTGCGGAATTTGAACCCATTGATAAACCTATATAAAAATTTTTCTTATTTTTATTAATCATTTTAATAAATTTCTCTTTTATGTTAAACTAAATTTATTATAAACCTTAATTATGGGATTTTGTCAAATGATTACGAAAAATGAATTAAAAGAGAGTATTAAAAAATTAAGCGGTGTCAAAATGTTGGTTATAGGCGATCTTGCCATTGATGAGATGATATACGGCGATACGGAACGTATTTCAAGAGAAGCACCCGTTTTGATTTTGGCACATACCCATACAAATATTATTCTTGGAGGAGCTTCTAATGCCGCACATAACCTTGCAACCTTAAATAATGCAAAAGTTAGTGTTATCGGGCTTTATGGTGATGATTATCATGCACCGATTTTGATAGAAGCTTTTAAAAATGCAAATATTAATACGGAATATCTTGTTCAGGATAAATCACGCCCTACAACCGTAAAAACAAGAATTTCGGGGGCATGCTCTCAGTCGGTTACACAACAGATTGTCAGAATTGATCGTCAATCGAAAGAATTTATAAGCGGTGAAGTTGAAGAAAAATTAATTGAAAATATTAAAAAAGCTATACCGGAACATGACGGAATTATTCTTTCGGATTATCATTTGGGAACATTAACTAAAAGGGTTATCGATACGGCAATTGAATATGCAAAAAAATATAATAAAACTATATGCGTTGATTCTCAAAAAAACTTGGACAGATTTAAAGGGGTAACTACGTTGACTCCAAACCAGCCCGATACAGAGAAATATCTCGGATATTTTATAAAAACGGAAGACGATTTGATAAGAGCGGGAAAAGAAATGCTAATGAAAACAAATGCGGATAATGTTCTTATTACAAGAGGAGAGCATGGCATGGCTGTTTTTGAAAAATCCGGAAAACATTTCTTTATTCCGGCTTTTAATAAAACGAAAGTTTTTGATGTAACAGGTGCCGGTGATACCGTTATTGCTTCTTACGCATTAGCTCTCACGGCAGGGTTAAAACCGGAAGTTGCGGCAGTAATAGGCAATATAGCCGCCTCAATAGTAATAAGAACTTTTGGCTGTGCGACAACAACCACGGATGAGATTATACAAAATGTTGATAAATTAAACTTATAAGGGGAATATTATGAGCGAAAATGAAGTAAAAGAAAAAGCAAAAAACATTTTACAAAAAATGAGACCGATGGATTATATGATTTTGGGAATTTTTGTATTTCTGATTATTTTATTCGGACTTTTCTATGTAGGGAAAAAGGCTTATGCTCCCACTCCTGTGGAAAATGAGGGGAAAGTCGCTTATGAAATATATTTCAAAAATGTTCCCATTTCAAGAGGCGGAACGGACGAAATCGTAATTCCGTTTTTTGTCGGTAATGAAACTTTTGTTACAATAAGAAATGTTCCTCATGCAAAATTGAAAATTACAAATGTAAGATATGATCATAAAAAAACAATGGTACCTACCGGAAATGTAAACAATCCTTATGTTTTAGTTGATGACGAAGAAAATCCTCTTGCTTATGATTTTCTTGTAACAGTTGAAGATAACGGAAAATTTACTGATGACGGAGTTGTATCCGGCGGTAATAAAATTAAAATAGGGTTGCCTATTACTCTTGAATCTTCAACTTACAGACTTGACGGAAAAATAACTAATGTAAAAATATTAACGACCAAAAATAATGATGATGAATAACGGCAGTTTTATTACGGATAAAATAAATAGTATATTTTCAGCTTCGCAGGAATTTCTGCGTCCGTTGGTGTGTGCAAGTCTTTTTTTGCAAAGATTTGATTATTTTATACTGTTTTTAACCGTTCTTTTGTTGTTGCTTTCTTTGTTTACTCAAACAATGATTCTTGGTAAAGTCGCATTATTGATAATCGGATTATCGGTGTTAAAAATATTTTTTATAAGAGGTCAGACAATTAAATTTTCAACGGCAAATCTCGTATTATTCTTATATTTGGGAATTTGTTTTATAAGTGTTTTATTTTCACCGTATTTGAATTTGAGTTTTAAAGGGTTTTTTAAAACTTTTGTATATGTTGCGTTTTACTTTTCAATGGTGCATTTTTTTAGATTTAATAAAAATAAAATTGTGCCGTTGATTTTTATAATAGTGTTTTTAAATACAATAGAGTCAGTTATAGCTTTAATGCAATCTTTTAATAATGTTGAAGCTATTGCTACATGGCAGGATACTTCTTATACTAATGCTGAGGATATTTTGTCAAGAGTGTACGGAACTTTGAAACCGTATAATCCAAATTTGTTATGCGGATATTTGGTAGTCGGGCTTTCAAGTGTAATTACAGTCGGATTTTGGGCTTTTATAGGAAAACATAAAAAAACATTTTTATTTGCACTTTTATCTTTTTTAATTACGCTTGTTGCAATATTTAAAACAGGTACAAGAGGCGGCTATTTGGGCGTATTTGCTATGTTTTCAGTTGCTTTTTTACTTATATATATGCTTTCAAAAAAACATTTTTCAAAAAATATGCAGGAATTATGGAAAAAAATATGTGCCGGTATTGTTGCACTTGGCGGAATGGCAATTATTTTAACTCCTAAAATTTTAAAAAGAGTCTTGTCTATTTTTATGTTGAGAGGGGATTCTTCAACCTCTTTCAGGATGAATGTTTATCATTCAACGTGGAATATGTTTTTGGATAATTGGTTCACCGGAATTGGAGTCGGTAACGAAACTTTCAGAAATATGTACGGACTTTATATGATTACAGGATTTGATGCGTTGAGTGCATATTCAATTTACCTTGAAATTGCCGTTGAAAGCGGAATTTTTGCACTTCTGATATTTCTTTTATTTTTTGGAATGTTAATCAAATCTTCAATAAATTTTATAAATAATGATTTTCAAATAGAGCAAAAAGTTATAGTAATTTCAATATTAATAATGATT
This sequence comes from bacterium, assembly GCA_017444705.1. GTDB lineage: Bacteria > Cyanobacteriota > Vampirovibrionia > Gastranaerophilales > Gastranaerophilaceae > RGIG3525. Next base: position 18,426 of record JAFSWA010000017.1, on the reverse strand, counting down.
ACCGGAGTTTTTGTTCATGGTTTTGTAGATACAATATTTTTCAGACCCCAATTACAATTTCTGTTTTGGACAAATATTGCAATGCTATCAGTTATTCTTGATGAGAACAAAAATGAAAATGCTATTCATAATAATATTCAGCAGGTTATAATGAAATTATCAAATGTGGTAACAGATAAAGTAAAAAAAATTAAAGGAGTATAAGATGGAAAAATCAGAAAGACAACACCCAAAAGAGCAGGACAAAATACAAAGACGAAGTAATTTTGATGCGGTAGAAAGTAATTTAACTTCACAACAAATTGCGATAGAAGCTTCAAGATGTCTGAATTGTAAGAACCCAAGATGTGTTCAGGGGTGTCCGGTAAATATAAATATTCCGAAATTTATTAGCGAACTTAAAGCGGGAAATCTTCAAGGTGCCGGTGATGTAATTCGAGAAACTTCAATGCTGCCGTCGGTATGCGGGAGAGTTTGCCCTCAGGAAAGACAATGCGAGGGGAATTGCGTTTTGGGGATTAAAGGGGATTCTGTTGCTATCGGAGCTTTGGAAAGATATGTTGGAGATAATACCGAAAGTAAAACAAGAGAAATTACACCGAGCGGAAAGAAAGTTGCGATAATCGGTTCAGGATGTGCGGGAATTACCGCTGCTGCCGATTTAAGACAAGCCGGTCATGATGTTACTGTTTTTGAAGCTTTACACGCTTTCGGAGGTGTTTTGAGATATGGTATTCCGCCTTTCAGACTTCCAAGAACCGTCCTTGACAGAGAACTTAATAACTTAAAAGAAATGGGTGTAAAATTTGAAAAAAATACTGTTGTCGGTAAATCTATAACATTAAAACAACTTAAAGAAGACGGTTATAATGCAATATTTATATGCTCCGGTGCCGGTTTACCAAAAATGTTGAATATTCCGGGAGAAAACCTCAATGGTGTTTACAGTGCAAATGAATTTTTGACAAGAGTAAATCTGATGAAAGCAATGACCCAAGAAGCGGTTACTCCTTTAAGAGTCGGTAAAAGTGCAGCAATAATAGGCGGCGGAAATGTTGCGATGGATGCGGCAAGATGTGCGGTCAGAGTCGGCTTTGAAGAGGTTAATATATTTTACAGAAGAACAGAAAAAGAACTTCCTGCAAGATTAGAGGAGATTCGTCACGCAAAAGAAGAAGGCGTTGTCTTTAATCTTTTGCACGCACCTGTTGAAATTTTGGGTGAAGATGGTTTTGTTTCGGCTATGAAATTTGAGAAAATGGAATTAGGTGAACCTGATGAATCATGTCGTCGCAGACCTGTCGGAACGGGAGAATTTGTAACAGTTCCGCTTGATACGGTTATTGTTGCTCTCGGTACGGGACCGAATCCGATTATTCAAAGCTCAATTAAAGCAGACGGATTAACTCTTGATACAGATAGAAAAGGTTATATTATTATTGATAAAGAAACAGGTAAAACTTCAATAGACGGAGTTTTTGCTGGCGGTGATGTTGCTCCTACCGGTGAATCAAATGCCATAAACGCTATGGGTGCCGGAAAAGCTGCCGCAAAAGCTATCAATGAATATTTAAAAAATGTTTAATATAAAGGCAGAAAGAGTTAAATGGAAAAAATTCTCTATTCAAATTTTGAAAGTGTAGGCGATATTTTATCCGAATTAAAGAAAAAATTGCAGCCAAAGAAGCAGTCAAAGGTATTGACTTTGTTTTTGGCGTGGAATGAAATTGCAGGTCAAAAATTGGCACAATTTTCAAAACCTGTCGGGCTTTCAAAAGATAAAACTCTTATTGTTGCATGCAAAAATTCAATGATTTCTCAAGAACTTTATCTTCAAAAGCAAAGGATTTTAAATTCCGCACAGTTTTACGCAGAGAGCTTGAAATTGACAGTTAAAGATATATGCTTTTCTCATAAAATATGGGGAAAATATAACAGTGAAGAGGGAAGATAATGGTAGCAAAAGTTTTAACATCAACTGTAATAGGACTTGAAGCTTATAAAATTGAGGTTGAAGTTGATATATTAAATTCTCTTCCCTCAATGAGTATTGTAGGTTTGCCGGATGCTGCCGTATCGGAAGCAAGAGAAAGAGTAAAATCAGCTATAAAAAATTCCGGATATCTTTTTCCGAATAAAAAAGTTGTTGTGAATTTGGCACCTGCTGATATAAAAAAAGAGGGTACAAACTATGATTTGCCGATTGCACTCGGTATATTGGCACAAGATGGTGTTTTGGATTGGGAAAAGTTTAAAGATTATGTTTTTGTCGGTGAACTTTCCCTTGATGGCAGTTTAAGACCGATTAACGGAGTTCTGCCTATTGTTTCAGGTTTGAGAGAATTAGGCATTTCAAAAATTATTGTTCCGAAAGAAAATTCAAAAGAAGCGGCACTTATTCCTGATATTGAAGTATATCCGGCTGATAATCTCAATGAAGTAGTTAATCATTTTCTTGATGATGAAGCTATTGCACAGAAAATATCGCAATTTAAAATTAATATAGAAGAATATTTTAAAAAAGAAACAGAGATAGATGTTCCTTACGATTTTAAAGATGTAAAAGGACAGCAAAAGGCAAAAATGGCAATGGAAATTGCTGCTGCGGGCGGGCATAACCTTTTGATGTCAGGCTCTCCCGGTGCGGGAAAAACTCTTTTGTCTAAGTGCTTTATGTCGATTTTACCGCCGTTAGAACTTGAAGAAGCTATTGAATTGACCAAAATTTACAGTATTTCCGGACTTTTAAAAAAAGATAATCCGTTGATAACAGTCAGACCGTTTCGTTCAGTTCATCATAGTGCATCTGCCGTAGGTATAATTGGCGGCGGAACAAATCCAAAACCCGGAGAGATTACTCTTGCTCACAGAGGGGTTTTATTTCTTGATGAAATAGTTGAATTTCCGAGAAATGTTTTGGAAGTTTTAAGACAACCGTTGGAAGACGGAGAAGTTGTTATTTCAAGAGTTCATACAAGTATAAAATATCCTGCGGATTTTATGCTGCTTGCGGCAATGAATCCTTGCCCATGCGGATATTTGGGAGATAAACAAAAACAGTGCAGTTGTACGCAATTTCAAATAGACAGATATAAGGCAAGACTGTCAGGTCCATTGCTCGACAGAATTGATTTGCACATTGATGTTCCCCGTCTTTCGGCAGAAGAATTGGTAAATATGAAACCGTCGGGAGAAACCTCAAAACAGATAAGAGAAAGAGTAATTAAGGCAAGAAAAATTCAGAAAGAACGCTATAAAAACGACGGAATTTTAACTAATTCTCAGTTGACACCGAAACTTGTCAAAAAATATTGTGTATTAGATGATAAGTCAAAAGAGCTTTTAAAAATGGCAGTTGCAAAATTTAACCTTTCGGGACGTTCTTATGACAGAATTTTGAAACTTTCAAGAACAATTGCGGATATAAGCGGAAGTGAAAACATTGAATCTTCACATATTGCACAGGCTCTTCAATACAGGATTGTTGACAATGAAGAGTAAGGCTTTTTATCTCCGACTAATCTTACTTTTTGGCTGAATTTGGTGTATAATAATCTTGTAAGGAGAGAATTATGGCTGAAAGTAAAAATACAATATATTTTGTTGATGTTACAAACCGTGACGGAGTCCAAACTTCACGATTAGGACTCGCAAAACTTGAAAAAACAATGATTAATTTCTATCTCAATGATATGGGAATTTCTCAATCAGAGTTTGGCTTTCCGACAACAAGACATGAAAAAAATTACCTCAACGGGAATTTGGAACTTGTAGATAGGGGAGTAATCAACAAAACAAAATTATCGGGGTGGGCAAGAGCGATTCCGGGTGATGTGGCAGAATCATTCTTGAATGTTCCGAGGCTTCAATACATAAATCTTTCTCAATCGACTTCAAAACAGATGCTTCAAGGAAAATATCAGGGACGAAAAACCGGTGATGACCTTATTGAGCTTATGGTTGAGGCGGTTGAAACGGCTCAAACCTACGGGGCAAAAATAATAGGAGTAAATGCCGAGGACGCATCAAGAAGTGATATGGAATTTCTTTTGAAATTTATTCACGCAGCAAAAAAAGCGGGTGCAAGCCGTTTCAGATATTGCGATACTCTTGGCTATGATGACCCCCACACGGCTTATGAAAGGATTTATACTCTTGCAAAAGAAACGGGAATGGATATAGAAACTCATTTTCATAATGATTTAGGGATGGCAGTCGGCTGCTCTGTTTTGGGAGCAAAAGCCGCTATTGACGCAGGAGTTGATGCCTATATCAATACGGCGGTAAACGGAATGGGCGAACGTGCCGGAAACGCTGATTTGATTTCCTGTCTTTTGGCAATTTTAAAATCAAGCGGAATGAAAGGGAATTATCAAATCGACCCGCAAATTGATTTATCAAAGGCTTGGAAACTTGCAAAATATGCTTCTTATGCTTTTGGGGTGCCGATTCCGATAAATCAGCCGGCTGTTGGTAAAAATGCCTTTGCACATGAATCGGGAATCCACGCAGACGGAGCTTTAAAAGACAGAAGAAATTATGAATTATATGACTACGAAGAACTCGGCAGAGGTGAACCTGAAATAATTGAAACTGGCAGAATGATTACTGTTGGGGAATATGGCGGTATTAAAGGGTTCAGAAACGTCTATGAGGGGCTTGAAATCGAGTTTCAGGATGATGATGAGGCAAAGAATATTCTTGAACTTGCACGTTACGCAAACGTACACACCCAAAAACCGTTGACTGCCGATGAATTGAAGTTTATCTATCATTATCCCGATATTGCCGCAAAGGTAATGACAGTAACTCCATACTACATCCCGACAGGTGCTTTGAAAGAAAGAATTGATCAGCATATACAGCAATCAAAAGAAAATAAGGGAAATTAAATTTATCTTTTGTAACTATATACAATGTTACAGTTAGTAGGGTGCGATGTTTCACACCGATTGACAACAAAACAAATATGTAGGGTGCAATTATTTGCACAAATGACAATTAAAATTTTATTGCCACGCCGACAAGCGGCTCGCAATGACAACAAAACAGATTCTTCGCTTCGCTCAGAATGACGAGAAAGGTAAAAAGTAGATCAGGCCCTGCCTGACAAAAATAAAAAGGAAAACAAAAATGGGACAAACAATAGCGGAAAAAATAATGTCAAACCACGCAGGACATGAGGTTCATGCTGGTGAATTAGCGATAATAAATGTCGATGTTACGGCGGTGCAAGACGGCACAGGACCTTTAACCGTTCAGGAATTTAAGAAACTCGGTAAACCTTTGGCAAATCCCGAGCGTACAATTCTTTTTATCGACCATGCGGCACCGAGTCCGAGAAAAGAGTTATCAAACTCTCATAACGTTTTAAGAGAATTTTCAAAAGAATACGGTGCAATTTTATCTGATGTCGGAGAGGGTGTTTGTCACCAAAGACTTGTTGAAAGTTTTGTAAACCCCGGTGAAATCTTAATCGGGGCGGATTCTCACACCTGTACATCTGGTGCTTTGGGAGCTTTTGCAACGGGCATGGGTTCAACCGATATTGCTGTCGGAATGGCTTTTGGCAAAACATGGTTCAAAGTTCCCGCAACCTTTAAAGTCGTTGTTACGGGCGAATTTCAAAAAGGGGTTTGTGCAAAAGATTTGATTTTGCATCTTATAGGCAAAATCGGGGCTGACGGTGCGACTTATAAGGCATTGGAGTTTCATGGCGAAACAGTTGACAAAATGCCTATGTGCGACAGATTTACCCTTGCAAATATGGCGGTCGAAGCGGGAGCAAAAGCGGGTTTATTTAAGACTGATGAAACGACAAGAAAATATTTAGAAGAAAAAGGCAGAGGGGATAAGTTTAGAGAAATTTACCCCGATAGTGATGCGGTTTATGAACGCATAATTGAAATCGACGCAAGCAAAATCGAGCCGACCGTTTCATGCCCGCATACGGTTGATAACACAAAATTGGCAAAGGATTTGAATGATGTTAAATTGCAGCAGGTCTATATCGGCACCTGCACAAACGGCAGAATTGAGGATTTGAGAGAAGTTGCAGATATTTTTAGGGGCAAAAAAGTTAATAAAGACACAAGGGTTTTGATTTGTCCTGCATCAAGAACGGTTTATTTGCAGGCACTTGATGAAGGATTGATAAAAGATTTTGTTGAAGCGGGAGCTTCTGTTCTGCCCTCAGGCTGCGGGCCTTGTGTAGGGGTTCATGCGGGAATTTTAGGCGACGGTGAAAATTGCCTTGCTACTCAAAACAGAAATTTCCAAGGCAGAATGGGCAACACTCAGGGAAATATTTACCTTTCTTCACCGATAGTTGCGGCATATTCGGCTTTGAAAGGTTATATAACAGACCATGCCTGTTAATTCAACATTACCGAAAATTAAATCCGGTTTTGTGTTTTAATCAGTTTATTTTTTCTTCCAAAGCGGAAAGTAAATCGCTAATATTCTTTTTAACTTCACCATGATTTTGCAAAGAAGGTATCAGAAAAAATACTTTTTTTACATCATCATCAAGCATTTGTGCAACTTCATTTAATTTATCTACAGCTCTTTCATCAAGTCTTTCAAAAATTTTGTATCGTTTACTTATATATGAGAAAATTATTTCTTTTGCATCGTCATACTTTCTTTTAACAAGATTATCAAAACATTTTTCAAGAACATTTTTCATTTCCATATATAAAATTTTTATTTCTTTTTCTTTTTTGGGCAAGATATTTTCAAAGAAATTATTAGTTGTATCATAGCCTAACTTAATTAAATATTCTCGCTGTTCTTTTGAAATATTAAAATCAAAAAGCAATACATTTTCTGTCGGGAAAATAATATAATCGTATTTTTCTTTATGAGCAAAGGTTCTTATTGCATTATCTGTGGAGATATTATTTAAAAAATCGATTCCGTTATTAAGAAAACTCAACGGATTTGTCGGAAGCGGCTGCTTTTTTGCTCCCTCAATCCTAAACTCTAAAATCTTTTCGCCCTCAGGATTCAATAACGGGGAAACCTGAGAAAGAGCACAAGGTTTCGCTAAATCGCCGTCAACATAGTATTCTCCGTTTAAATCAACGGGGTTCATAAGCCCAGGAAATCCCGAAGAAATTCTGACCGCCTGTGCAACCTCAAAATCCGGTGTCGTTTCTTTTGAAAAAACAACGCATTCTCCCGTTGTGAGATTTGAAGTCAGAATATATAGATTTTTAGGGAAATCTTTAAATGTAACAGGTTTATCCGTTCCTAACTTTTGTCCAATCATTTCTCTTATTTTATCTGTAAAAACTTCCCCTTTCGACAGTGCGAGTTCAATTTTAAATGAAAAATTCAAATCCCTAAAAAGTTTATAGTCAATAATATTAAAAGCTTCTGCCATTTCTTCATTTGTATAATTTAATGCCGTCATAACAGCGGCAATTGAACCGGCAGAGGCTCCTGCATAACCCGTAATTTCGATGTTTCTTTCTCGCAATACTTTCAGAACACCTATATAAACAAGCCCTCTTATAGCCCCGCCGCCAAAAATGCAAAAATATTTTTTAGAATCTTTTCCCATACTTATACCTCATAAAAACAGAGGAAGTGCAAACTTCCTCTGTTTTAAGTTTTTATTTTATATTTGAGAATGTCCAAGCATCAAGGTTCGGATTTTCCGCAACATTAATTTCGTGGTGTTCGACACCGCCCTCAACCTCTTCGTGTGCTATCGGCTTATAAAGTCTGTTATAATACTCAATAACCATTCTGTCAGAGTTAAAATAAGCCTCAGATGTTCTTATTGCCTGTCTCATCATCCTTGCCCATTCTAATTTGTTATCATAATAGGTCGGAATAATTTGATTTTCAATAATATCCATAATACACTGATTATCTTTCTTATGTCTTTCTTCCCAAGGAATTTCATCATCTAAGCCAGGATATTCGACAGTATAACCGTTTATACCGGCAAAGGTACCCTCAACAGTCCAACCGTCATAGATTGACAAGTGTAACGCACCGTTCATATTAGCAGACATACCTGATGTACCTGATGCTTCAAACGGTCTTAACGGGGTGTTCAACCAAATATCAGAACCTTTCTTTAATAATGCGGAAAGTTCTAATTCATACCCTGTCAAAACAGCAACATTCTTCATGCTGTATGATTTTTTAAGGATTTTATTAAACATTTCTTTACCCATTGCATCATCGGGGTGGAACTTACCTGCAAATACCAACTGTACTTTATTTTCGTCCAGTAATCTGTTAATTCTGTCTTTATCCATAAAGATTAACCATGCACGTTTATAATCCGCAAATCTTCTTGCCCACGTAATCGTCAATACACTCGGGTCAAAAGTTTTTCCCGCATGAATTGCAATATATTTGCAGAGTTCTTTTTTCATTTCATATTTGGCATCTAAAAGCCCTTCAAGATTTTCTTTTGATGCGGCAATTCTTTTATCCTGCCAATAGTGGAGATTTACCGCATTTGTAATAGCTCTTATCGGACATCTGCCGTCAACCCATTCCCACATTTTATTTGCAACTAAACCATGAAGCTGTGAAACTGCGTTTGCAATTCTGCTCATTCTCAAAGCCGCAACAGTTAAGGAGAAGTTTTCACCGCCCAACTTGACAGCCATTTCTCTTGAACAGCCTGCAAAAAAGCCGCCTTGCAATAATGTATCAACCCAGTGAACTTCATTACCTGCCGCAACAGGAGTATGCGTTGTAAATACCGTCTTTTTCTTTACTGCTTCCAAATCATAATTGTATTGTCTTAATAATTCAAATGCCGCAGGAAGTGCGTGACCTTCATTCATGTGAATTACATCAAAATTATATTGAGCAGCTTGTAAAATTCTTACACCTGCAATACCCAAAACGGTTTCTTGTGCAATTCTTATTTTTTCATCACCATCGTACAAACGATGTGAAATTCTTCTGCCAAATTCGGAATTACCTTCAATATCCGTTGTTAAAAGGTAAACAGGGCATGTACCAAACAAATGCGGCTCAACTCTGTATGCTTTTACTTTTACCTTTTCCCCAAAAATATCAACATCGGCATACAAACCTGTATCTGTCAAAAAGTCATAATATTTTCTTATAAAAGCAACTTCAACCTCACCCTCTGAGCCGATTCGCTGATTATAATATCCGTAAGACCACAGCATCGTAACTCCAACCATAGGCATTTGCAAATAACCGGCTGATTGCATATGTGAACCTGCTAAAAAGCCTAAACCGCCTGAATACGTCGATAACGATTGATCCATTGCAATTTCCATTGAAAAATATGCTACATTCGGTAAACCCATAATACAATTTTCCTCTCTGTTTTGTGTAATTTTCTCCTATATTACAATTTTATATCAATAAAATGAATAAAAAACAAGTATATTTTAAAACTTATTTTTCCGATTTTAAAATATAGCCAAAAACGTTGTCATAATTGGAGTTTTTCAGTATGTAAAATTGTAAAAAAATGTAAAAATTTTTATTATTTAGTGTAATTTTTACACTAAAAACATAATGCTTGAACATTTACTTAGAAAGACAAATCAACCGTAAGCAAGGTGACAGCCGAGTCGTACGGGGGATGGTACCTCTTGCGGTAGGACGAACATAGTGAGGACGAAGTAATCCAAAAATATGTCATCCTGAACTTGTTTCAGAATCTTTTTGGATTGCCACGCCGTGCTTACGCCCTGCTTATTTTTGCCGGTAAACGTGCGAGCAGTGGCTTCGCCACCGCCTCCTGCACTGTCTTGACAATTTTGCAATAAACGGGTAACATAATCGGCTTTGCCGATTTACTTGCACCCTCTGCAAAATTGTCGCTCCGGCAAAAATCCGCTCCTCGCAATTGTACATGTCAAGCAATGAGATGTTGCGTTTTGTGTTTCTTTCTATTTCATAAAATTCTCTTTTCAATTTCAAAAATTACGAAACTCTGAAATTAAAAAATCTAAAACTCGCTTACAACATACATTCCTTAGGTAACTTTATTAATATTCTGTAATTATATATTATTTACCAATAAATATATATTTTGTCGTTATTATGTTACAAATGTAAATGGTCTTAATTCAGACTATTGCATTTTTGTATTTTGTATGTTAATTTTATAGATGTATAAATTTTAATAGGGGTACAAATTGTGATTTATTTAGACGAAGAAACGATTTCAGATGAGAAAATCTTGGCACTTGATGAAGAATATACATCTTGGGGAGATACAGTGCATTATTCGGCAAATCCGAAAGTTTTCAGAGCTTGTGAAGGTTCTTATATGTATGATTCAAAAGATACACCATATCTTGATTTGCAGATGATGTATTCGGCTTGTAACTTTGGATATAAAAACAAAAGAATAACAGACGCCGTAATTGACCAGATGAATACGCTTCCTCAGTTAACACCAAAGTTTTTGCATCAATATAAAGCGTTGTTGTCAGAAAAAATGGTGAAATTAATTGAACAGCGTTTTCATGAAAGAGGCAGAATGCATTTCAACGTAGGCGGAGCTCAAGCAACGGAAGATGCAATTAAAGTTGTCAGAAATTATACTCACAGAAACGGTTTCTTTGCTTTTCAAGGCGGATATCACGGAAGAACAATCGGTGCAACCGCTTTGACTTCAAGTTTCAGATACAGAGAAAAATACGGTCATTTTGCTGACAGGGCAAATTTTGTTCCGTTTCCTTATTGTTTCAGATGCCCTTACGGAATGAAATGCGAATCTTGTAATCATTTCTGCGTAAAACAATTTGCAAGACAATTTGAGAGCGAATATAAAGCTGTTTATGACCCGAAAACAGGCGAATGCGAATACAAAGCATTTATTGCTGAACCGCTTTTGGGAACGGGCGGATATATTGATGCTCCGAGATGGTATTTTAAAGAATTGAAAGAAATTCTTGATGCTCACGGAATTATGCTTGTAATTGATGAAATTCAAATGGGAATGTTCAGAACAGGTAAATTATGGGCTATTGAGAACTATGATGTTGTACCTGATGTAATGACATTTGCAAAATCTATAACAAACGGCATGAATCCGTTGTCAGGGTTGTGGGCAAAAGAAAAATTCATATCGCCGAAAGTGTTTACTCCCGGAAGTGCACATTCTACATACTGTTCAAATCCGATAGGAGTAAGAGCGGCTCATGAAGTTATTACTATTGTAGAAGAAGAACAAAATGAACTTGAAAGAGAAATTCCGAGAAAATCAAAACGTTTTATGGACGGTTTGAATATGCTTAAAGCAAAATATGATGAAGTCGGAGATGTCGGCGGTATCGGATTTGCGTTGAGAATGGAGTTAACACAAAAAGACGGAATTACTCCAAACAGAGAGCTTTGTGATGCTTTGCAGGAAGAAGGTTTGAAAGGTGATTTAATATATAACGGAGAAAAATGCGGACTTGTTCTCAATAACGGCGGATTTTTCAAAAATATTATCACTTTTGTTCCTCAACTTTATATTACCGATGAAGAAATTGATATGGCAATTTGTTTGTTAGACCAACTTTTGAGCAGGTTGACAAAATAATGTCGTTTGATTTTGAATTTATTCACCAAGAGGATAAACCAAAAGGTGCTGTATTGCTCTTTCACGGGCTTACGGGCAGTCCTTTTGAGTTGAAGAAATATGCCCAATTCTTGCATAATAGCGGTTATGATGTTTTTGCCGAATGCTTGCCGGGGCATGGTGAAAAATTTAATGAAATTTATACGGTAAAATATCAAGATTGGCTTGATTTTGCGTATGAAAAATTCTTTGCATTAAGACAAAAATATCAAAAAGTTTTTATATCCGGTCTTTGTTTGGGTGCAGTTTTGGCACTTGCGGTCGGAATTAAATTCAGAAATGAAGTTGATGGTGTCATCTCACTTTCGACAACATTGTATTTAGACGGCTGGCGATTACCATGGTATAAATTTTTAATTCCAATAGGACTTTCTACGATTTTGAGGTTTTATTATTGTTATCCGGAGTGCGAACCGCATGGAATTAAAAACCCAAAAACAAGAAATATTGTTAAAAAATTGCTCGCAAAAGGGGATGTCGGGATGAATGATTTTCCGATGACGGGAATTTATGAACTTTTAAAACTATCTGATGTTGTAATTAAGGATTTGGAAAAATTTAAAGCTCCTATTCTTTTAATTCATTCAAAAGAAGATGATTTAACGAGTGTCAGGTCTGCCGAAATTGTCTATAATAAAATTTCATCCAAGAAAAAAGAAAAAATTATTCTTTATGACAGTTATCATATGGTTTTGTATGATAATGAAAAAGAATTTGTATTTAATAAGGCTCTTGAATTTTTAAATTCGCATGTCGAATTTCCTGTTAAGGAAAAGGAGTGCGTATGTATTTAAAAATCATTTTTATTATATTTGCAATTTTGTTATTTTCACTTTTGTCGATTTATAAATTATTTGTCAGTAAACAAAAAAGAACCGAAAAAACGGCATTGTTTGTAACATTTGTAGGAGCGATACTTCTTTTGTATGTTTTAAGCGGAGTTTTGTACGGAATTTTTGCACCAACTTTAATAAATAAGGCTGTAATTGTAATTTTTGCTGTTTCCCCATTTATTATAGGTAAATTTGCCACTTATGAAAAAGAAAATTATTACAGTTTTTTACAAATTTTTTGTATTGTATTGAGCATGATTTATTCTTTTATTATATAATTATTTAAGTTTATGAAGATATTTATTAAAAAATTACTAATTACAGCCTTGATATTAGTATTTACGGTCAATATTTCTTATTGTAAAGATATGATGAACACAATAGGAAATATCAATCATGACTTTACAATGTCTAATATTCCGGAATATGTTTATTTAAAAAATTCTAATGAGATAGTTGCGGAAAAAGAAATAGTTATTCCGAAAAATTCAGTTTTAAAATTAAAAACACTCTGTGCAAGAAAAGAGAGAAGATGGCATAAAAGCGGTTATATCTTGACGAAATTAGAAAGTTTTACAAGTGAAAACTCAAAAGTTCCTTATGATATTTCGGCGGAAAATATATATTTGGCAGTCAGGAAATATGAACCTATTGATAAAAAGGAAGCTGCAATTTTAGCAACAGAAATTATCGTTTTTTCCGGTGCTTCATACTATGCTCCGGGAGTTGATATTGCTTATTTTTTCACAAAAGGTGCAATTTTGAGAAAAAAACACCCGAACTGGTTTAAGGCAGGAGTTTCTAATGCTTATGATAACTCAATTTTTTGGTTTTGGTTAAAAGGAAAACCTATTGAGCTTGAAAAAGATTCTCAAATTAAAATTCAAAGTGTTGATGAAAATAAAATAGACAATCTTGTTGAAAAAATCGACAAATATAATGAAAAACAAGAGTTTAAAGCCCAAAAAAAAGATTTTGGCAAAAATAAAAAAGAATTGAAAAAAGTTGCAAAAGAAGAAGAAAAATTCCAAAAAAGTTTTCAAAAATTATCTGATGAAAAAAATATAAAAAATTATGAAAAAAAACAGGAAAAACAAGCTCAAAAAGAATTGAAAAAAGAACAAAAGAAAATTGAAAAAGAGCAAGATGAGGAAATTTTGTTTAAAAATGCGAAAAAGAAATATACAAAAGAACAAAAAAAATATAAAAAATTTTCAAATAATAAAGAAAAAACTGAAAAAAATTACATAAAAAAAACAGAAAAAGAATATTATAATACTGCAAAAAAACAGGTCAAAAAAGACCAAAAAGAACTTGAAAAAATTCTGAAAATTCAGGAACATATTGATAAAAATATATCAGAAAGCAAAAAAGAAGAGTAAAAAATAAAAGCTGTCTTTTAGACAGCTTTTTGATATAATTTAATTTTACTATCTTTGGGGTCTTTGAGGGTAAGAACCTTGAAACTCGTTTCCCCTCTGAAAATCAGGACGCTGATTAAAATTTCTTTGAATATCCTGTCCTCTGAAATTTTGTTGAAAATCAGGTCTTTGACCTTTAAAGTCTTTAAAATGTTTCTGATGAGGGTTAAAACCATGACCGATATTCTGAATGTACATCGGACCATGCATCATAGGTTGAGGCGGGAATTTCGGTTTTGTTGCCGCACTAAAAATACATAAGGCAATCAAACACCCTAAAAATGAAGCTAATACACTCATCAAAAAGATTTTTACACATTTCCCTTTGCATTCACATTTTTTTGTTTGTTCTTCTTTAATTTCTTCTGACATAATAATATCCTTTCTGTTTCCTACATTATTTATAACGAGATAAAATTTAAAAAGTTCATTTTTTTAAAAATAATTGTGTAAAGATTTATTAAAAAAGTTTTTGAGAATAGCAAATTTTTTAATTTTTATTTTTAATTTAAACAAATTTAGTGAAGGTAAAAATATGATTTCAAAAGTTTCACTTGGAAGTACATACAAAGTTCAATATAACAGCAATGATAAAAATGCAAATTTTGAAAAATTTTCCGCTTTCGGAGATTACCCGTACACAGAAGGTTCATTAATGACCTTGAAAGATAAATTTAAAAGAGATAATTATTTTGCCGAAAGAATACTTATTGTTCCTGACAGTCAGGATAAAGATGTTGAAGCCTATTGCAAACGCTATGGTATAGAATTTGTAAAACATACAAACGATGAACTTCTTAATCCGCAAAATGTTATTTCCCGTATTGAAAATGCTCCGAGAGGATACACAAAAGTTAACCTTGATGTTGAAGAATTTGAAAAGCTTTTAAATCGTACCAAAGAATCAAATGTAAAAGGCTGTGAAGAAGATTATAATAAATATTTCAAGCAAGAGATGGATTTTATGCTTAAAAGCGGAGATAAAATTCCGGCAACCGCTCTTTTTATAGACTCTAATCTTTATGGAGATTTTGACAGATTTGTTAATCTGTACGGAGCAAAGAACGTAAAACCGACAATTGATTTTGCACAAATTTCACCGAATCATCATGAACATTGTATGTACTTTGCACTTCGTGATTTAGGAATGAAAAAAGTTCCCGTATATGTAAATGAAAACAGCTATAAAGTCGGGCATAAATTAGGCTTGTTTTAATTGATTTACCGGTCAGAAGCAGAAGAAAGAAAGAGTAAAGCAAAATTTATTTTGCGTACCCGCCAATTTAAAATTGTCAGATTATAAAGATGGGCTCAGCGAAATTGTGTACGAGTTGCAAAGCGAACCAAAATATTGTCATTCTGAACTTGTTTCAGAATCTCCGTTATTCTTCCGTTAATACTTCTGCTAATGCAGT
Source organism: bacterium (assembly GCA_017444705.1). Classification (GTDB taxonomy): domain Bacteria; phylum Cyanobacteriota; class Vampirovibrionia; order Gastranaerophilales; family Gastranaerophilaceae; genus RGIG3525. Next base: position 3,167 of record JAFSWA010000017.1, on the reverse strand, counting down.
ATATAATGCATCTGAAAAATTGTTTAAATTATCGGAAATATAGGGTATAAAGTATATGTTGGTATTGCTCAGAAGGTTGCTATTATTAGCAGAAGTCTTAGGGTTACCAATAATATTGTCCGCTTTAGTGAGCATGATGTGATTTATCACCTGCGTATCACGAGCGGGCATTTTATTATCTATTTTTTTTGTACTATGTCCGGCATAACGATATTCTTCATTAGGTTCTAAATAATCAACAAATAAATTAACATCGTAATTATCTTTACCAAGTTTTAATTTGTTATAATATATCTCTTGATTATGTTTATGTGTTTCATCTTTTTTCCGTTCATCTACCTTTATAGATTTTTTAACAATATTTTCAAAAGCTTTTGCAACTGCTTTATTAGGCTCTTGTTGAAAACGTCTTTTAAATGCTTCACGGTCTGCATTTCCGGCATATAAATCAATTTTTATCCCCGTATCGTCAATAGTAACATTACCTAAGTCTTTAAATATTTTTTTAAACCAGTTTCCTAATTCTTTTTTACTTTCAAATTTAGGTATATCTTCTTCTTTTACTTCTATAGGTTATCTCTGATATAATACAAACCGTTTCTTATTTCAACTTCGCAAAAAAATGGGCGATTATCTGCTGTTCTTCTCCAAAAACCTAATTTACCCTCAAAATAAACTAAATCTCCGCCATTATTAACAGTATTAAACTCCCCCAGACTATTCTCACCCTCGCTGTTAAATATCTCACACAACCCGTTCAATACTTTTAAATCTTCTTGCGTTGGGTTTTTGTAGTTGCTTAATATCTCTTTTAATCCGTATAAAAACTGAATTTCTTTATTGTTATGAATTTCTTTTGTTATATCAACTTCAATAGGTGCAATTACCGTTTTTGAATTAAATACGATATTTGCTCTTTCGTAGCGTGGATTATTTACTATTGCCAAGTGAGTAAATACACCGTCTAAGAACTCCATATCATTCTCAAATATTGAGAAGATGTAGCGAAAAATTTAATATTTTTCACAAAATCAAAAATTTTCTAAAAAGTATTCAAATAATTTCAGCATGACATTTTTGACCTTTTTTAGTTTAACATTGTATATAGTTACCATATTTTTAATAAAAGGTATTTACACAGAATTTTTTTGTTGTTATAATAAATGTATAGTTAAGAGAGAGATTTCTGACTGATAATCCTCAGTAGCTCAATGGCGGAGCACTCGGCTGTTAACCGAGGGGTTGCTGGTTCGAGTCCAGCCTGGGGAGTTTTTTATTACGATTAAGTCCTTTGGCGAATATGTCAAAGGGCTTTTTGTAATCATAGTGTATGTTTTCGCCCTCAATGGTCAAGTTCTGAAGTACATAATTTAACAACTGTTTCTTTTCGGAATTATCACCATATTTATATAAGTCCTCTGCATCGGTGCAAATTTTTAAGAAGTTTGCACCCTGTTCAATAAAATTGATATTTGCTTTTTCATAAGCGGTTATATTGTTTTGTATAGTTAAAAGTTCTTGAGTCCATTTATTGTGTTTTTCTTGCCAAAATTCCTCTGAAATCTTTTTATCTAACTTATCAAGATAAATATTATCAATCCTATCTCTCAAGATTTGCTTTTGTTTTTGCAAACTGCTTAATCGTTCTTCGCAATATGCTTTTTCATCTTTGAAACTGTCTTTTAATGCTTGTAATATCCAATCGCTATGTTCTTTTGTGATTGAAATGTTTGAAATAGCTTGTAGTAATTGCTTTTCTAATTTTGCCTCTGATATGTATATGTGTTGTGGTTCACATTCACCCCTACCGCCTGTACAAGAATAGTAAATATATTTACCTTTTTTGATTTCGCCTGAAATATTGCATCCGCACTTTGAACACTTTACCATGCCTGCAAATAGGAAGTTTTTAGCAATCATGTGTTTTGGTTTATTGTCTTTTCTAAATGCCTCTTGAGTGCGGTCAAATAAATCTTTTGTTATAAGTGGTTCGTGTTTACCCTCGTAAATTTCGCCCATATAATCAATAACACCATAGTAAAACTTATTCTTTAATATGTGTTCAATTTGTGTTTTATAGGCTTTTGGAGTGTTTGGCTTATATATAAAACCTTCTTCAAATAGTCTGTTTGACAATGCTCTCAATGAGATATTACCCTCTGCGTAAAGTTCAAATGCTCTTTTTACATAAGGTGCGGTTTGTTCATCTATTACGCATTGTTTTTTATCAAGTTTTTTATATCCGTAAGGTTGTTTGCCTGTAACAAAGCCCTCTTTAGCCTTTTGAGTTAAACCTTTTTTGACTTCTTCACTTAAATTTTGAACATATTGACGAGCCATTAAAACCTTTATGCCATGCATAAATTTTTCGCTTGAGTGCGATGTCGGAGAAACTATGCACCCCTCTTTTACAAAGTGTAATTCAAGCGGTAAGGCATCAACTGTTACATAATCGGGTAAATTCCTATATAAACGGTCAGTTTTTTCAACTAAAATTGTGTTACATTCCTTTGAGTTTTTAAGAAATTTAAGCATTTCATTAAAATTTGTTCTGCCTTGACATTTTGCGGTTTCAACATCTTCAAATTCTTTTAGGATAATCATATTATGCACACTTGCATAATTCCGCAATAATTCTAATTGAGCAGGAATTGAAAAACCCTCTTTTTCCTGTTCTTTGCTTGAAACTCTTGCATATATAACAACTTTTTGAATTTCTTTATTCATGCCTGATACCTCTCAAAAGTTGTTCCAATTCTTCTTTTTTATAAAGCCTGTAACGGTTTAGCGGATGCCTGTACGGTGTCAATTTTCCTGCTTTGTCCCACCGTCTTAAAGTTGTCTTATCAACCCCTAACAGTTCCGCAGCCTCTTTAATTGTCAAGTAGTCCTTTATATTCATACACTCATTATACATCAAAAATAAACATTATGCAACATTATGCAAATAAATTGTAATAAAATAGCCTTTTCCCTATTTGCAGATAAAGGCTAAAGTTAAATAATTATAAGGTTTTTATAGATAAAAATAATTATATTTTAATGACTACATTTTTATTAAAATATTTATATATCGAGATAGTCAGTTACCTCGCCTACTGTTTCGGGATTAGTAAACAGTAAAACTTGTTCTTTTGACTCAACGGATTTGCGTTTTGGATATAGAT
>JAFSWA010000016.1 GCA_017444705.1 bacterium | reverse complement strand
GTCGTTGCAAGATGTATAATAATCGCACTTATATTCTCCGCAAGTTCTCCATACGTATCCTTCATGCCATGTGCAAGAATATATCTTTCCATTATTGCTGTAGCTATTATTATCGATATAACTTATTCCGTAGTAATCTTTTATTGCACTGCATCCTGCTGTACCATAATGAGCCTTACCCGGATAACAACCATCAATAACGTATGACTCTCCACATGCAGGTACCCTAACATTCACTTCTCCACAATAATCAATAAGATCATTAATATTGCAATATTGTGCATCATAATGTTGTAAACAGCTTGATGTCAGTGTTTTATATACATAGCTGCCGTTAGCATTATTATCCGTACTGAACCATTGGTTGTGAGGTTTGCTGTATGCCAAAGATTTTTTACCGTTTATAAAATCATGAAGATGATTTTTGTTTGATTCTATTGAAAAAGCAACGTTATCATTTGTATGGAAAATACCGCTGTCATCAAAATATGCAACAAATTGAAATATCGGCTCATCCGTCATTGCAATTATACCGTTCTTTTGTTCAATATTATAAGAACCTAAAAATTCCGCATCAGCATCTTTAAGTGCAACGTATGTATAAACTCTGCCGCCGTTCCATGCCTGATTAGGGGTAAAATACCAAGTTATGCCGTTTTTTGTGGTAAAAATACAGTTATTTGACCCGAAACTTTTAATTTGCATTTGCTCGTTTATATTTTTACAAGTTGTATCATAAGGTTTTGAACCGTAAAGAGCCTCCATAAGTCCCTCATTGGTACGGATTTCTTCTGTTACAACAAGATTATTCATTAATTTTTCATAAGCTGCCATTGCCGCTCTGATTTTTGTTCTGTTTGCAGATTCAACATGTCTTTTTACCATAGCCGGAATGGTTATTGCCGCAACAATGCCCAAAACAGACAGTGTAATCAGTGTTTCAGCTAATGTGAAGCCGCTTTTTAAACCTTTTATAACATTACTTCTTAAAACTAACGTTTCAGCATATCCGTCAAACCTTGTGTTTATTGTTCTTATATGCGGTTTTATCATTGTACATGCGTATATCATTTTTTTATTTATACCTCTTTTCATTAGTTATTTCATTAAAACTTAATCTGCTTTTTTAACACGACAAGAAATCATACTTAAAAGCACGACTTTTTAAAATGTATGATTTCCAAAAATGTAAAACCCTGAAATCCGCTAACCGAGTGCGTTTCGTGGGTGGGTGGGGGAACTTTAAATATTTTATTATCTTCCATCATCATATTAAAATTATCCTATACCTTTTACTATTTTATATCATTATTATATCACATTTTTATAAAAATTTCAAGAGCAATGAAAGTTTATTTAGAAAAAACTATATTTTTTTTTACTTGTTTCAGATATTAATTTTATTTATAATTAAATGAGGAGAATTTATTATGTCGGGAATGTTTCAAATAAAAATTGATAAAAATTTTATAAAATATACTGATTTTTATAAAAAAAAGTTTTCTTATTCGGATTTAATACTCAAAAACGGCAGAAAAATAAAAGTTTTGACCATATTTGGGTTCAGATTTTACTTTTTTGATTTCAGTGAATACAAAATTTTGAGGAAAAAGTACAAAAATATTATTAAAAGACTGCGAAAAAAAAATAAAATAAAGGTTTTATTTTTGATTAACGATATTTCAAAATGGAAAGTACAGTCGTTATATGACTTAATGCAAAAATCAAAGTTATATGAGCCTGTTGTTGCAATAACCATAGCGGATTTACAATTACATCTTGAAAAAGAAGAAAAAATAAATATTCTAAATTCAAATGCGGAATTTTTTAAAAACAGAGGAATTGATTATGTATTTGCCTATGATGCGGAAAAAGAAAGTTCGGTGGATTTATCCGCATTTGAGCCTGATATTGTATTTTACCAGCAGCCTTGGGGGCTTGATAAAATACATGCTCCCCAAAAGGTTTCCGATTATGCACTAACTTGCTATATTCCGTATTACATATCAAGTTACGGGGTTTTAAATATGGACTGTATGCCTTTTCATACATATTTATTCAGGCATTATGTGTTAAATAAAAGCTGGGAAAAGATATATAAGAAGTACACGAAACCCATAAACTACAATATATACGGAATCGGACATACAATGCTTGACGAAATTCTTTATCAAAAAAATAAGGAAACCGAAAATAAAGAATATGTTATATATGCACCCCATTGGTCAATAAAAATTGAAAGAAATTATAATCAGGAAAATTTGGCAACTTTTCTTTCGGTCGGTCCTATTATGCTTGATTATGCAAGAAAACATCCCGAAATAAACTGGGTATTTAAGCCTCATCCTACATTGAGAAAAATATTGAAAAATATTGGCTGGCATCCTCAAATGATTGATGATTATTATGCCGAATGGGAAAGTTTTGCAAAATGCTGTTATGATTCTTCTTATGTTGAACTGTTCAGTGAATCAAAAGCCTTAATTACTGACAGTGTTTCTTTTTTAACGGAATATTTCTGTATGAGAAAACCTACAATTCATCTTATTTCTCCAAAAAGCAAGCTTTATCCCGCAAAACCGGCACAAAAAATCTTTAATACTTTTTATCAAGCAAAAAATCCTTATGATTTGATGAAATATCTCGATGACGTAGTGATAAAAAATAACGACAGAAAAAAACAGGAAAGAGAAGCTGTTTTTAAAGAATTGGGGTTTGAAAATACCAATGCCGCAAAAAATATAATTGAGAATTTGACAAAAGCTATAAAAGGGAAAAAACAGCTTTATTAATAATAAAGAGCCGAATTTCGGCTCTTTTTGTTTTATTTTGATTCGGAAGTTGATGTAGTTTGTCTGCTATTTGCCGGCATCGGCGGTCTGTTGTTTTGAGTGTTTGTGTTTTGAGTTTGTCCGTTATCGCTCTCCCATTCCTGAGGAGTTCTGTCTCCACCGGGTTTTGAGTCGGGTTTTTTACTTGGTCGTCTGCCGTTAAATTGCTGATTTGACGCAGAATTCCCATTTATTTGCGGAGGCTGCCCGTTTTCGAAATTTTGTCCGTTCGGAGGAGTCATTCCTCTTTCAAATTGAGTCTGCGAATTTGAATTTGATGTTGTTTCAGAAGCTATAACAACAATCGAACCCAACAACATGATTGATAAAGCTGTAATTAGTAATTTTTTATTCATAAATACATCCTTATATTCAGTATAACGATTTTTTAAGTTCATTCATTTCATATATTTTTTAATCATAATATTTCAAAAATCAATATTAATTTATTTTTATTGTCATTTCGTTCATAGGTCACGTCTTTTGCCATATTTTTGACCATATATATTCCCAAACCGCCCAAAGGTCTTTCCATTGGCGGCAAAGTTATATCAGGGTCAGGTTTTTCCAAAGGATTATATGCTATTCCGGAATCCTCAAATTTCAATATAATCTCATTGTCGGTTTTTTGAGCAGATACTTCAATTTCGCCCTCATTTTCACCATAAGCATAGAAAGAAATATTCGCAAATATCTCTTCCGAACACATATCAATCTTATTAAATAGTTCTTTATTAACACCAAATTCTTTCAATGAAGAATGGAGCCAATTACAGAAAGGTTTATAGTTTTCTCTTTTTGCAATATCTTTATATGTTTTGATATTCATTTTTTGTTCTCCGTTATATTTGAAGCAAAGTATTGTTATATCATCACTCTGCGGAGCTTCTTTTGTGTATTCTTTAAGATTTTGTTTTACTCTCAAAGCTATCTCATTAATATTATCCGTTTCGATATTATTCAGTGAAGTTTCAAGTTTGTTTTCTCCGTACATTTCATTTTCAGGGTTAATTGCTTCGGTTATTCCGTCGGTATAGGTGAAAATTATATCACCTTTTTTAAGTTCGGTTTCATAAATACTGAATTCCGTGTCCTCAAAAACTCCGAGAGGCATATTATTATCAAGTTCAAGATATTCGTATTTGCCGTTTTGATGCTTAATCAGAGGTTTATTATGCCCGCAGTTTACAAAATATGTTTTGCCTGTTTTTATGTTGACAATTCCGCTAAACATTGTTACAAAAAGCCCCTCTTTATTATTTTCGCAAACTTTTTTATTAATAATTTTAATAAGCTCTTTTGGTTCATAACCTATCTGAGATAAATTATTAATGAGAGTTTTTGTCGTCATCATAAATAATGCGGCAGGAACACCTTTACCTGAAACATCCGCTATAAGAAACATAAAATTATTATTTTTGTCAATAAAATAGTAATCGTAGAAATCCCCGCCGACTTCTTTTGCCGGTTCCATTGAAGCATAAATATCAAATTCTTTTACGTTGGGAAAAGCCGGAAATGTACTCGGCAGACTTGATGTTTGAATTGATTTTGCAATGGTAAGTTCGGAATTTATTTTTTCTTTTTCTTTTGTAATTGCTTTGATGTCACTTGTCATTTTGTCAAAAGTTGATGCAAGTTGTTTAAATTCTGTGGGCTTTTCAATTTTAATTTTAACATCTTCCCCTTTACCTATCTGTTTAACAAATAAAGTTAATTTATCAATCGGATTAATTATATATCTGTTCAAACCTGCATAGACAAGAATAGGTATAAAAATTCCCAAAAATGCCATGACAATAAACATGTTAAATACAAATTTATCAATATCTTTGAACATTTCGGATTTTGGTATATTAATAATCAGAAGCATACCGTTTATTGTATTTCTGACAAAAGGTACATAAGTTTTGCCGTTATAATCAAAATATGTTATGTAGTACAGATTATCCTTGTACCATGGAATATTATCAAGGGTTTTCCCTACGAGAGCATTATTGTCAAGATTCGGGTCATCGGTTGTAATAATATAATTATCTTTTTTGCTTGCAAAAAGAGAAAAACTGTCCTTAATTTTCCCTTTTTGAACATACATGTTGAACCCTTTTTCAAGCGGCTTCATTTCTTTAATCTCTTCAAAAATTGTATTTAATTCCCAATCAACGGTTGAAAGTCCGATTAATTTATCTCCGTCAAAAATCCCTGTTCCGACAGTAATCATCATTGTTTCACTACCTTGATTTTCATAGTAGGGAAGTGACCATGCGGTATCATGTTTTTTGTCTATTTGACTCATTATTTGTTTGTACCAGCCTTGATTATGATAGTCGTACTCATCGCTGGCAAAATCTTCATCTAAAATAAGTTTGCCGTTTTTGTTTCTGTAAACATAAAAACAATTCCGCTTTTGGTTTTTGTTAACAACATAAGGTTCAAACCAAATTCCTCCGCCCAAGGAGTTTTCATAATTTTCAAAAAGCTTAATAATTGATTTATTTGTAAGCGGAATGCTTCTGTCCGTCTTATAATAAAGACTTCCGAGCAGTGCAAGGTCTTTTGAATTATCAACGGCTCTTATAACTTTATCATCTAATTGTTGAACAAAAGCATTAATGGAATTCCCGTAATTTTGAATCATTAACTGTTTCATTTTCATTCTGAAAATTCCGATATAAGAAACAAATGCAAGCATCAAAACAGCAAGCATTACAAAAGTCCATACCAAAAATTTAGATTTTATTGTTTTAAACATTAGTCAAGTGCTAAAAATTTGTTAAATCCAACTAAATTAAATGATTTTTTAATTTCTTCCGAAACTCCTTTGATTTTCAAAGAACCTTCCGTTTCTTTCATTTTCTTATATAGCTCTAAAATTACTTTTAAGCCGTAGCTTGAAATAAATGTAATTTCGGAAAAATCCAAAACCAATTCTTTAATTTCTTCATCGCTATCGTATATAAAGTCTGTAATTTTCTGACCGTATTCAACTGCGGAATCCAAATCCAATCTGCCTTTTGCATAAACATTAAGAGTGAAAATGCCTGTTCTGTTTAAATTTATTTCCATAAAACTAAATCTCCTTTATGTTGATAAGTATAACATATTTGTGAAAATATTACAAACTTTTTATATATTGTTAAATTTGTATTTCATTGTTATAATCAAAAAAAAGGAGTTAAAAACATGGCAGATTTTCAAAAGGTAAAGGATTATTTATTTGAATTAGGTTATGAGATACAAAATGAATTTTCGGAACAGGAAATGGTTGTTATTTCAAACAAAAGAATGGGTATTAATAACCTCATTATAGATTGCGAAAGCCCGATTTTGGTATTTGAACAATTTATTTTTGATATTAAAGAAGAAAAAAGACAAGATGCAAATATGTATTTGAAACTTTTACAGATGAACAGAGGTTTGGTTCATGGAGCTTTTGTTGTCAATGATGATGCAACAAAGGTTATTTTCAGAGATACGCTTCAATTGGAAAACCTTGATTTGAATGAAATAAAGGGTACAATAGACAGTCTTTCAATCGCTATGGTTGAATATATGGATGAATTAATAGAGTTTGCAAAATAGAATAAGGAGAATAAAAATGGCAAGTTTAATACAAAGATTTTTTAAGTTTATACAATCAAATGCTCATGCACTGTTATCAAAGTTTGAAGATCCGGTTAAGTTGGCGGAGCAGTCCGTTCGTGATTTAAAGCAAAATTATGACGAGAGTCTTAAAGGTTTGGCTGAAATTAAAGCAATAGCAATAACAACAAGAAGAAACCTTGAAGACAGAAAGCAAATTGCTGCCGATTACGAAAGAAAGGCCTTAATGCTTTTACAAAATGCACAAAGCGGAAAAATCTCTCAGGAAGAAGCTGACAGATTGGCATCGGAAGCTTTGAATAAAAAAAATAATGCAATTAAAGAAATTACAAAATTATCGGCAGATTTACAGATGTATGAAGCTAATACTCAAAAAATGGAATCAAAAATCGCCGATTTAAAAACACAGATTAATCATTGGGAATCTGAATTAACAACGATGAAAGCGAGATATAAAATTGCAAAATCAACAAAGAAAATTAACCAGCAGTTATCTTCAATAGGTTCGGAGTCAACAACCGCAATGTTAGAAGATATGAAAACAAAAATTCAGGAAGAAGAAGCACTTGCTTCCGCTTATGACGAGATGACATATCTTGAAAGCGACATTGATAAAGAAATCGATAAAGCAATAGGTACGACTTATTCAGATGATGTTCAGGGGGCGTTGGCGGAATTAAAAATGAAAATGCTGACTGATAAAACATCTTCATCAAATGGGGAAAGCACCGATGCAGGTAAGGATTCTACGGCTGATTTAAAAAAAGAATTAGATAATTAGCGGAGTTATTATGAATAATGTAATTTTTGGAGTATTGGCACTTATAGTAGTCGGAGTTTTGGTTTTTGTATTAGGACCAAGTGTTTTTTCCTTGCCTTAGCCGTTTTATTGGCAGTGATTATTTGGAAAAGAAATACCGATTTAAAAAAGAATATCTATAAAATGCCCGAAGATGCTCTCCATATTGTTAATGTTGATAAAGGCGGTGTTTTCCAATTAAGAGGGGTTGGAAAAAATATGGAAGATATGACCCTTAAAGTTATTACAAAACATCTTTATCAGCAAGGTGATTATTATTGGTGGGAACTTGAATGCGACAAAGGAAGCGACGAAAAAGTTTGGGTTGAGGTTGAAGATGACGATGATACAATCGTCAGTATTGTTTTAGAAAAACTTAAATTGAATGATATAAATCTAACCCCCGTAGATTTGGTAAAAATAGATGATGAAGAAGAAGGCTATATTATTTATGACAAAGTAAAATATGCTTACGAAGATTCCGATGAGGCGATTTTCTATCGGTTTTGTGATGATAAAAAACCCGAAAAATTCTACTATTGGGATTTTGTTGACGATGATTATTCAGTCTCAGTTGAAAATGGGGTGAAAAAGATTATGAAGTATTTTATTGCCAAAAAATGAAGCCTAATCAGATTACGGTTTTATCAAATAAAAATAGTGAGGAAAATTAGAAATGAATCCTGTTTTATCAAGTTTAATCTATGTTTTTGTATCTTGTATAATGCTTTTTATATCAAAAGTTTTGTTTGATATAATTGCACCGTTTAAGGTAAATGAACAGGTAAAAGAAAAGAACACGACCCCGATTATTGCTTTTTGCGGGTATTGGGTCGGAATCACTTTTGTTTTAATCGGGGCATTTGCAGGACCTTCTAATCAAGTCTTTAAAATTGATTTACTAATGTATGTTTTATATGCATTATTGGGAATAGTTTTGGTAAATTTATCAGGATTTATTACAGATAAAATTATGCTCAATAGATTTAGTACCGCAAAAGAGATGTTAGAAGATAAAAATATCGGTACTGCGGCTGTTCATGCCGGATTTTATTTAGCAACGGGTTTAATTGTTGCGGCTTGTGTTAACGGTGAATACGGAGGACTTTTATCCTCAATTATTTACTATCTTGCAGGCATGGTATTCTTATTTATTTTTATAAAAATCTACGATTTGATTACTCCTTATTCTATTCACGAAGAACTTGAAAAAGATAATTATTCGGTCGGGATTGCGTTAGCGGGAAATGTTGTGGCAATAGGCTTAATCTTAATGAAAGCAACTTTGGGTGATGTTTCAGACTGGCATAGAGGGTTGGTTTTATATTTTGTTGATTTAGCGTCAATAATTTTACTTTTGCCGGCAGTAAGACTTATTTTAGGTAATGTCATAGTCAAAAATATCAATAAGGCAATAAAAGAAAATAACGTTGCCGCAGGTCTGATAGAATTTATCGGAATAATCTGTTTTGCACTTATTATTTTCTTTATGGTCGATTTCAGTGCACTGGTATGAGGGTAAAAAGAAGTGTTAATTAATCCTCAGCAAAGAAAAACAAATAATCTTTTTTACAACAATATTTGCTTTATTGTTTGTATGTTTTGTGTACTGTGTTTATTGACCGCATTATATTTTGAAGATGCAAAAATTTCCGAAAATAAAGTTACTTTGAAAAAAGAATATGTTTATGGTCCGATAGAGATAAACGACAAAAGTCAGGTTTACAGAATTAAAGCTCATTTTAGCGGTACCAACTCTTCTAACTATATTTCGGGCGAAGTTTTAAATAAAGATAAAGACACGCTTTATGAATTTGGCAAAGACTTGTGGCAAGAGCATGGCTATGATGACGAAGGTGAATGGACTGAATCTGACAGGAATATGGTTGTCCATTTAACATTCAGTGAAAAAGGTACGTATTATATTCAGTTGAATAATGAAGACGATAACAGCAATACCGAAATTTCAATAAGTAAACAACGAGGCAGTTATATAGTTCATTTACAGGTCGGAACAATATGCTTTTTATTGGTGTTATTGTTTTGGGTATTTATTAACGGAACATGGGTTAAAGAAAAACTTACCGTACTGAATGATAAATTGGAAGAGATGAGTGACGATGATGATTAAAATGTATGAAATGATTACTTATGCAATAGTGGTAATAATGCTTGGTGTAATTTATTTTGCTTGTTTTAACGTTGCTCATACCGGCTATGGATATTCGGGTTATAAAGGCTATCACAGAGCTCATTCATATTGGTACATAAGACATTATGACCAAAACTACGGGCCGAGTGTCAGAGAAAAAAGTTTGGGTGGTCATAATGCATCAGGGAAAGGTATGAGTGGTGGAAAATAAAAATACACTTTCTTCAAAAGAAGCGGTAATTCTTCTGCTATCGGTTTTTATTGTCGGCTTTTGTACAATTATATATGAACTTTTGATAGGGAGTGTTTCTTCGTATTTTCTTGGTGACAGTATAAGACAATTTTCTATTGTTATTGGTTTAACCATGACTGCTATGGGGCTTGGTACTTTAATTTCAAGGTTAATAAACAAAAACCTGATTTATTATTTTATTCTTGTTGAAGTAATTTTAGCGGTAATAGGCGGACTTTGTGTGCCGATTTTGTATTTTGCTTACACTGTTGAAGCTGTTTATTATCCGGTTATGATTTTGCTTATTCTGTTAATAGGCGGACTGATAGGACTTGAAATTCCTCTTTTAACAAGAATTATGGAAAAATATTATAATCTTAAAGATAATATTTCAAATGTTTTATCGTTGGATTATTTAGGTGCGTTTATTGCAACTGTTGTTTTTCCTTTTATATTGCTTCCGTTTTTAGGTGTTTTTGAAAGCTCAATTTTTGCGGGATTTTTGAATTTAATCGTTGCAATTATTAATTTTATTTGGTTTAAAGATAAAATTTTGAAAAAAAGAGTTGTAAAAATAGTTTCATTAATGGTTTTAATTTTTGTATTTTTAGCCGGACTTTTTTTGTTTTCAAAAGAAGTTGTTAAATTTTGGGAGAATAATATTTTTGAGGACAGGGTAATTTTTTCAAAACAGACCCCTTATCAAAAGGTTGTAATGACAAAAAATAAAGAGGATATAAGACTTTTTATAGACGGTAATGTTCAGTTTTCGTCCGTTGATGAGTACAGGTATCATGAGTTGCTGGTTCATATTCCCATGAATTTGGTAAAACATAGAGAAAATATTTTAATTCTTGGCGGCGGCGACGGTTTGGCGACAAGGGAAATTTTAAAATATGATGATGTTAAAAGCATTACTGTCGTAGATTTAGACAAAGAAATTACTGATTTAGCCAAAAATGAAAGAATTTTGAGAGAATTGAACAACGACAGTTTTAATAATCCGAAAGTTAATATTATAAATGACGACGCTTTCAAATTTTTGGAAAATGCAAATAATTTTTATGATTTGATTATAATTGATTTGCCTGACCCAAATAATTCTTCACTTGCAAGGCTGTATAGCAGGGAATTTTATAGGCTTGTGAAGAAAAAGTTGGCATATCAGGGGTTAATGGTTACTCAGTCAACAAGCCCGTTTTTCTCTCCTGAGGCATATTGGTGTATAAATGAAAGTATAAAAGCGGCAAGGTTTAATTATACCTATCCTTATCATGTATATGTTCCCGCCTTTGGTGATTGGGGGTTTATTCTCGGATCAAATATAAAATTCGATATTAATGATATTAACATAAACATTGAAACAAAATTTATTGATAAAGATGTAATAAAAAATGCGTTTAAACTCGAAAAAGATGTGCAAAGAGAAAATATTGAGCCGTCAACACTTGATAGACCAAAAGTATTGGAGTATTATTTAAATGGTTGGAGATACTGGAATTAAATGGACAATTATTTAGGGAAACATATTTTAATAGAACTTTGGGACTGTGATAAGACAGTTCTTGACAGTGTTGAAAAAGTAGAAACAATGATGGTTGAAGCTGCGAAAAAAGCAAAAGTAACAATAGTGGAAAAATGTTTTCACAGATTTTCACCGTACGGAGTAAGCGGAGTTGTTGTTATTGCGGAAAGTCACCTTGCAATTCACACATGGCCCGAGTATAACTATGCTGCGGTTGATTTTTTTACTTGCAATAAAAATTGCAATACCGATATTGCCGTTGAATATTTAAAAGAAAACTTTCATTCTAAAAAGTTTAGTGTTAATGTAATAAAAAGAGGAAACATAAATAAAGGAGGAATAAATGATTAAAATTTATATTGGTATGAGTGCAGATTTGCTGCATCCAGGACATTTGAATATTATTAATGAAGCAAGAAAACTCCTTGATGAAAAAGGCGGCGGAGAGCTTATTATCGGACTTTTAACTGACAAAGCCATTGCAAGTTATAAAAGACTTCCTTATATGGATTGGGAACAAAGAAAAGTTGTTGTTGAAAATGTAAAAGGTGTGACTAAGGTTATCCCGCAAGAAACTCTTGATTATGTTCCAAATTTATTAAAAATAAAACCTGATTATGTTTTACACGGTGATGATTGGAAAACAGGTATTCAGGCACATACAAGACAGCAGATAGTTGATGTTATGGCACAGTGGGGCGGCAAAGTTATAGATATCCCTTATACGAAAGGAATTTCTTCAACTAACCTCAATAAAATTTTGAAAGAAGTCGGCACAACCCCCGAAATCAGATGCCAAAGATTAAAAAGACTTATTGAAAACAAAGATATAGTAAGAATTTGCGAAGCTCATAACGGTTTATCGGGGCTTATTGTTGAAAATACTTTTGTCGATAATAACGGGAAAAAAGAAGAATTTGACGGGATTTGGATTTCATCATTAACTCAGTCTGCCGCAAAAGGGAAACCCGATATAGGTTATCTCGATACAACAACACGTTTGCAAGGTATGCAGGATATTCTTGATGTTACAACAAAACCGATTATTTATGACGGAGATAACGGCGGACCTTCGGAACATTTTGTATTTACGGTAAGGGCTTTGGAAAGAGAAGGTGTAAGTGCTGTTATAATTGAGGATAAAACAGGATTAAAGAAAAACTCTCTGTTTGGTACGGAAGTTGAACAAATACAGGATGATAAAGACGCTTTTGCGGAAAAAATCAGAGCAGGCAAAAAAGCCCAAATTACACCATACTTTATGATTTTTGCAAGAATTGAAAGTCTTATCTTAGAACAAGGAATGGAAGATGCAATTGAAAGAGCAAAAACTTATCTTGAAGCAGGTGCTGACGGAATTATGATTCATTCCCGCCAAAAAGAATTTGACGAAATTAAGGAATTTACAAGAAGATATAATCAGCTTCCGAACAGAAAGCCTCTGATAGTTGTACCCTCATCGTATAATCATGTTACGGAAGAAAAACTCATTGAAAATGGGGTGAATATTGTTATTTATGCAAACCATCTTTTGAGAGCGGCTTATCCGGCTATGGTCGAAACGGCTCAGACTATATTAAGAAACCACAGATGCAAAGAAGCTTCGGAAGAATATTGCATGAAAATTAAAGATATTATTACTTTGATTCCGGGAGCAAAATAATGATTAATGTAAAAGCACTTTTTGATTTGTTAAAAGAGAATAATGTAAATTGTTTTTGCGGTGTTCCCGACAGTCTTTTAAAAGATTTTTGTGCATATATTACTGACAACACAACTGACAAAGAACATACAATAACAGCAAATGAGGGTAATGCTATAGGACTTGCGGCAGGACATTTTTTGGCAACCGGAAATCCCGCACTTGTTTATATGCAAAATTCCGGTATCGGAAATTGCGTAAACCCTTTGTTATCGCTGACTGATGAGGAAGTTTATAATATTCCGCTTATGATGTTTATAGGATGGAGAGGCGAACCTGACAAAAAGGATGAACCTCAACATATAAAACAGGGAAAAGTTACGGGTAAACTTCTTGACGCTATGGGAATTAAATATTCTGTTATGGAAGAAGATTTTGAAAAAACAAAAATTCAGATGCAGAATGCTTTTCAATATATGAGAGAAACAAATTGTCCTTATGCTTTTATAATCAAAAAAGGAACTTTTGAAAAATACAGTTTGATTAACAAAAAGCAAAGCCCGTATTCTCTTAAAAGAGAAGTTTCAATCGAAACGGTTATTAAAAATCTTAATGAAAGTGATGTTATTGTTTCGACAACCGGACATATTTCAAGAGAAGTTTATGAAACAAGAGAACGTCTCGGTCAGTCGCATAAACAAGACTTTTTAACTGTGGGTTCCATGGGGCATTCAAGCTCTATTGCACTCGGAATAGCACTTCAAAAGCCTGACAGAACAATCTATTGTTTTGACGGTGACGGTTCAATTTTAATGCATCAGGGGTCAATAACCGTAAATGCGACAAAAGAACTAAAAAATTTCAAACATATTGTTTTTAATAATGAAGCTCATGATTCTGTCGGTTCTCAACCCACGGCAATGTATAAAGAAAATCTTTCAAAAGTCGCACTTGACTGCGGATATAAAAAAGCTTATTCGGTTTCAGACAAAGAGGAACTTTTAAAGATTTTGCCTGAATTTATTAATGATAATTGTACCGCACTTTTGGAAATTAAGGTAAAATGCGGTGCAAGAGAAGATTTGGGACGACCGAAAGAAAAGCCATGGGAAAATAAAAAAATCTTTACGGAAAACTTAAATCAGATTGAATTTTGTTATAAAGGTTCAGCGGAAAACATTTCAAAAATTTTGGAAATAGAAAACGCCAAAAAAATACTTGTTTTTACTGGCAGAAAGTCTTATGAAAAAATCAAGCCATTAATAGAAAAAGAACTAAATGGCTGTGAAATTACTTATTATAATGATTTTTCAACCAATCCCAAGAAAGAGGAAATTGATATTGCCGTAAAAAATCTGAAACTTGATTTTGATATAATTTTTGCAATAGGCGGAGGAAGTGTTATAGATTTTGCAAAAGGATTCAGGTATTACTTAAAGACTGCAAAAAAGCTTGTCGCAGTTCCGACAACGGCGGGAACAGGTTCCGAATCTACACAATTTGCAGTGATTTATTTTAACGGCGTAAAAAAATCGCTTGATGAAAAATCAATATTACCAAACTATTTAATAGTCGATTCTCAATTTGTTAAAAAAAATCCAAAGTATTTAAAAGCTTGTACAGCTATGGACGCTTTTTGTCATGCAATTGAAAGTTATTGGTCGGTAAAATCAACTCCTTTAAGCAGAAAATATGCAAAAAAAGCCATTATTTTATGTAAAGAAAATCTTATTAATTATGTAAACAGTGAAAATGATGACTATGCTGATAATATGATGAAAGCGGCAAACTTTGCCGGCAAAGCAATTAATATTTCAAGAACAACAGCAGCTCATGCTCTTTCTTACACAATAACTTCAAAATATAATCTGCCGCACGGACATGCAGTGGCTCTCTCAATGGGAGATTTATTCTCGGCTAATTTAAAGATTGATGAAACAACCTGTATTGATAAAAGAGGGGTAGAATTTGTCAGACAAAGAATGAGTGAAATTTTTGAGCTTCTTAATATAGTTGATTTTAAAAATTACTGGAATGATTTAATGGACAAAATCGGGCTTGAAACGGATTTTAAAAAACTTAATATAAAAGATAAAACAGAAATTATAAATTCGGTCAATCTTGAACGGTTAAAAAATAATCCCAAGAGGCTCGATAATGATTTGGCGGATTTTTACAAAGAATTTCAGCTTCAATAATTTTAGAAATTAAAGTTTTATTGTGCTTCCGCCGATGAGATGCCCGTCGTTAATATTATATAAGACGCAAGCCTGACCGCAGGTTATGCCTGAAACCGGTTCTTGGAAATTTATTTTTACAGTAGTATTTTCTCTTATTGCATTTGCTTTCACCGCTTGCATATTATAATGGATTTTTACCAAAACTTCGTCGTCAGAAAAATTTTTATCGTGCAAATTAAAATTTAAAAGGGTCAGTTCTTTTGACAAAAGTTCATTCTTTACTCCGCAATATACAATATTTTTTAATGTGTCGGTTTTTGTAACATACAAAGGCTCAGAGTATGCAATTCCTATACCTTTTCTTTGTCCTACAGTATATTGAAAAGAACCCTCATGCACCCCGATTTTTTCGCCTGTTTTTTCCATCACAAAATCACCTTTTTCCGAAGTTATATGTTCAAGTAAAAATTTCTTTGTCGTATAAGGTTTTTTGATAAAGCAAATATCCTGACTTTCTTTTGAAGATTTACTCGGCAAATCGTTTTCCTCTGCAATTTTACGGATTTCTGACTTTTCCATTCCGCTAAGAGGAAAAATTGTTTTTGATAATTGCTCCTGATTAAGTGCATAAAGATAATAAAGCTGGTCTTTTTTTTCGTCTTTGGCAGGATAGAGCAAAAACTGTCCGTCAATCTCTTTAATTGAAGCATAATGCCCCGTTGCTATATAATCACATTCAAGTTCATTAATAGTATAATCGAGAATTTTTCCCCACTTTATAGTTTTATTACATACTATACAAGGGTTTGGAGTTTCTCCTTTTTTATATGAATCTATAAAATAATCAATAATATTTTTTTTAAATTCTTTGCTTAAATCTAAAATATGATGTTCGATTGCTAATTTATCTGCAACCCTTTTGGCATTATTACAGACAGTTTCAAAATTTTCATCGTCAACCATTTTCCCCGTGATTCCGACAACTTCGTACCCTTGTTTTTTTAGCAATAATGCAGAAACAGAGCTATCAACTCCGCCGCTTAGAGCAACTGCAACTTTTTTATTTTTATTTTCTGACATGATTATTTCTCATATTTTATTTAGGTGGTACAATTAATATCATAGCAAAAATAAAGGATAGTGAGAAATATGTCAGAAAAAATTTTTACCGGTAATGAATTGAGAGAAATGTTTTTGGACTTTTTTGAGAAAAAACATCAATCGGCAAGGGTAGCAAGTTCATCTTTAATTCCGGATAATCCGACTGTATTATTAACAACGGCCGGTATGCTGCAATTTCTGCCATATTATTTGGGGCTTGAAAAACCGCCATTTGAACCCGCAAGAGCAACCTCTTGTCAAAAATGTGCAAGAGCAGGCGGAAAAGATTCCGATATTGAAAATGTCGGCAGAACCCCAAGACACCATACTTTCTTTGAAATGCTCGGAAATTTTGCTTTTGGAGATTATTATAAAAAAGATGTTATCCCTTGGGCTTGGGATTTTGTTACAAACTATCTGAAATTAGATCCGAACAGATTATGGATAACTATTTTTGAATCGGATGACGAGGCATATGAAATTTGGACAAAAGATGTTGGAGTTCCGCCTGAAAGAGTTATCAGAAAAGGGAAAAAGGATAACTTTTGGGGACCTCCCGGAGCAACGGGGTCGTGCGGACCTTGCAGTGAAATCCACTACGACTTAGGTGAACATTTAAAATGCTCTGACAATTGCTCAATAGCGACTTGCGAATGCGACAGGTGGGTTGAAATATGGAATTTGGTATTTACGGAGCTTTTTCAAGATGAGGACGGAAATCAATCTCCGCTTGATAAGAAAAATGTCGATACCGGTATGGGTTTAGAACGTATTGCAATGGTTTGTCAGGGTAAAGATTCAACATTTGAAACAGATTTGCTTTACCCGATTTTACAAAAAGTATCTGATATGGCAAAAATACCGTATAAACAAAACAAAAAAACTGATATTTCTCTGAGAATAATAACAGACCACGCAAGATGCGTGACGTTTATGATTAGTGACGGTATTCTTCCGGGTAATGAAGGCAGAAATTACGTTTTAAGAATGATTTTAAGACGTGCTTTAAGGCACGGAAAGCTTTTGGGTCTTGAATTACCTTTTATCAACGAAATTGTTGATGTCGTGATTTCTCAATACAAAGGAGCTTATCCTGATTTAGAAAAAAATGCACAAAAAATTAAAGCAGTTATTTTGAAAGAAGAAGAAAAATTCAAAATAACTTTGGACAGAGGGTACAAGTTGCTTGAAGAACTAATGGAAAATTCAAAAGAAATTGACGGAGAAAATGCTTTTAAACTCTATGATACATTTGGTTTCCCACTTGAATTAACAATAGAAATTGCTGCGGAAAAAGGAATAAGCGTTGATAAAGCAGGGTTTGAAAATGCTATGAAAGAACAAAAAGAACGTGCAAAAGCCGCAGTTCAAAAGATTGTTCTGACTGACGATTTAAAATACGTAGAATTTGAAAATAAAAACGGCGGAACGGAATTTTTAGGTTATGAAAAAGCTGAGGCAAAGGCAAAAATTCTCGGTTGGATTGACGGCGAAGATTTTGTTGATGTATTTTTAGACAGAACTCCATTTTATGCAGAATCCGGTGGTCAGGTCGGTGATAGCGGTGAAATATTTGGAAACGGAATAAGATTAAAAGTCCTTACAACTTTTAAAGTTAATAAGCTCTTTGTTCACAGATGTAATCTTTTAGAGGGTGAACTTCAATCAGGTGTTGAGGTTGAAGCAAAAATTGACAGCCAAAGAAGAAAACTTATTGAAAACCATCATACAAATGCCCACCTTTTACAAGCAGCACTTATAAAAGTTTTGGGTAATGAAGTAAAACAAGCCGGTTCTTTTGTAAATGAAAACCGAACACGTTTTGACTTTTCTTTTTCAAGAGCTATGACAAAAGAAGAAATCAGCAGGGTTGAAAATATTATAAATGAATGGATATCGCAAGGACTTAATGTTTCTACGGAAATTATGGATATTGAAAAAGCTAAAAATTGCGGAGCGATGGCATTGTTTGGCGAAAAATATGAGGATAAAGTCAGAGTTGTGAGTGTAGGAGGCATACAAAGTCCTGTTTCAAAAGAACTTTGCGGCGGAACACACGTTAAAAATACCTCTCAGATAAGATTAACAAAAATAATATCCGAAAGTGCTATTTCAGCGGGGTCAAGACGTATTGAAGCGGCTTGTTCAAATGCGGCACTTGAATATTTGAATGAAAAATCACAAATCCTTGATGATTTGGCTCATAAATTCAAGGCTCAACCTAATGAAGTCAATGAACGTATAGAAAAATTGATGAATGAAAATAAAGAGCTTAATAATGAAGTTTCAACGCTGAAAAATGAAATTTCAAGAAATAAATTCTCTGCACTTATTGAAAGAGCAAAAACCATAGAAGGCGGCAAATTGTTTATCACAAAAGTTGATAATCTTGATAATGAAATGGTTAAAACCGGTATGGAATTTATGGCTTCAAAGCTTGGTGATTCGATTATAGTAATTGCGAATGTAAGTAAAGAAAATGTCGTAGTGGCAATAAGAATTTCCGAAATGCTTACGAAAAAAGGTTATGCTGCCGGAAAAATTATATCTGAGATTATGCCTAAATTGAACGGCAGAGGAGGCGGACGTCCGAATTTTGCACAAGGTTCGGGTAAAGATGTTTCAAAAATAGATGAAGTTTTGCAGGAACTTGAAGATTCTCTTTTAAACGGGGCAAAGGCAGTTTAAAAAATGAATGTTTTTGTGACGGGTACAGCTTCAAAAACCGGAAAAACTTTCGTATCGGCGGCTTTGGCATCAATAATGCAGTCGCTTTCATATAAAACGGCGGTATATAAACCTATTCAGCTTGGTGCTTACGAGCAGAATAGTTTTATGATTGCCCCTGATATTTCTTATGTAAAAAAAATTGACCCCTATCTTACTGCGGAATGTACATATCACCTAAAAAGTACTATGCCTCCTGTTATTGCGGCGGAGTTAGAACAAATTAAAATTAATCCGAAAGTTATTTCAAAAGAATACACGATGTTTAATAATAAATATGATACAGTAATTGTTGAGGGAACAGGCGGAATTTTGACTCCGATAGCCCAAAGATTTACTATTGCAAATTTAATTAAAATGTTAAATTTACCGATAGTTATAATAACAAATCCTACGGAAGAATCTGTAAATGATACAATTTTAACGGCAAATCACGCAGAAGCAATGGGAATAAAAATTAACGGTATTATTTTGAACCGCTATCCTGAGGGTTCTGAAGATATGAAGATTAAAAGTCTGCCGAGGCTTTTTGAAGAATATACAAAAACGACCGTAATCGGTATAATAAAAGAGCTTGACGGCTATGATGAAACAACTCCCGGATCAATTATTGATAATGTATTGAACGGAGTCGATATAGAAAAAGTTTTTGATGTTAAAATCCCGAAATTAGATGTGTAATATTGCATTGCGTGGTATAATAATTTTATGAAAAAGTATCAAACAAAATCAATTTGTCCAAAATGTTTAAAAATCATACCCGCAAATAAGTTTGAAAAAAACGGATATGTTTTTATTGAAAAGGTCTGCAAAGAACATGGCACATTTTTAAATAAAATTGCCAAAGACCCCAAACGCTTTTTTGACAAGACTTTTTCCGTTGAAGGAAAGCCCTTTGCTCCGATTACAAAATACAAAGGCGAATGCGGGCATGATTGCGGATGGTGCGAGGAACACAAACAACATATTTGCACCGGACTTGTTGAAATCACAAACAGTTGCAACCTTAATTGTCCTATTTGTTATTTTGGGCAAAAATCACTTGAACATATTACTCTTGAGGAGTTTAAAAATCGTGTTGAAACTCTTTTAAAAATTGAAAACAGACATCTTGATATTTTGCAAATTTCAGGCGGTGAATGTACTGTTCACCCTCTATTTTGCGAGATTTTGGATGAAGCACTGAAATTTGATATAAGACGGGTTGTAATAAACACAAACGGTTTGGCAATTTTAAACAATGAAAAAATCTTTGAAAAAATAAAATCGCTGAATGAAAAAATTGACGTTTATCTTCAATTTGACGGGTTTAATGACGATATTTACACCCTTTTGAGAGGTCGTCCTCTTTTAAAAGAAAAACTTGAAATAATTGAAAAACTAAACGATGCCGAAGTTAAAATGAACCTTGCGGTAACTGTTTGCAAAGGAAATTTAGAGGAAATCCCAAAAATTTTGGACTATGTAACAAAGGTAAAACATATTTCAGGTATAACTTTTCAAAGGTTGACAAAAGTCGGTTCCGCTTTCGGCTCCGAGATTGAGTCCGTTTTTCAGGAGGATATAATTCTTTCAATGGCAAAAAGCGGTCTTTTGACGTATGAAGATATGATACCACTACCTTGTTCTCATGAAAACTGTACAAGTCTTGGTTTTTTGCTTTGCACAAAAGATAAGATTTATTCAATGGCTGATTATGTTGATTACAAAAACTGCAAACCTGCCCTGCAGGATAAATTGGTTTTTGACAAAACGGTTTTGGATTATCTTAAAAACAATGTCTGCTCTTGTTTTATAGGGAAGATTTTCGGCAATTCCCAAATTCTTGACAGCTTGAAAGATTTTATAAAGAGTGAAAAAACGACTTCGGGTGATATGAAAATTGTCAGACTTTTGGTCAAAAACTTTATGGACACTGATACTTTTGACTGGGAGCGGGCAAAAAAATGTTGCACCGCCGTTTCAATCGGGAATAACCGTGTAATTCCATTTTGTGTTTATAATAATTTGAAAGGAGAAATATAGTTATGAGTAAGGACACGGTTAAGAAAATTTTAAAAATAATATTGATAACAATTTTGTCGTTAATAGGGCTTATCGGATATTTAGCAGCATATTTCTTTGTAGGAATTTGTGCATGTATATGGATACTTGATGCAAAAAGCATTTTACCATTTATAATTTCATTCTTAATTTGGGGTTTTGTGTCAATAATTCCCCTTATGATTATACTGTTTATCAATAAAAAACTTATCAGAAAATATGAAAAGGAGGCTGAAGAATGCCAAAACACTTAAAAATAATTATTGCGATACTTGTTACGCTGGCAATTATACCGATTATCTTTTTTGTTACTTGCGTCGGAATTATATTTTTTGCAAGTATGTTTTAGGTAATAAATTAAATGTATCAATTGTTTACAGTATTAGGCATAATAGCAGGAGTTATTGTTGCAAAAATGCAGCACATTCAAAAACCTCCAAAAGAGGTTCAGCTTGATATGTATATAGCAGGCGGAATTGGTTTGATTTTGGGGGTAAAAATACCCGTTTTTATTTTGCACGGAATATCATTATCAACGATTATAGCGGGAAAATCCGTTATGGGCGGGTTATTGGGAACATTTATCGCAATACATATTTATAAATTTTTCTCAAAAAAACAAGGTCAGGCACTTGGGGGCGGGTTTGCAATTCCTTTTGCGGTGGCATTGGGCTTTGGCAAAATCGGCTGCTATTTTAACGGATGCTGCGGCGGGGATTTTTTTATTCCGATTCAGCTTATTGAAAGTGCCTCGCAATTCATTGTTGCACTCGGTTTATGGATGTTTTATCAAAAAACAAAAAGAACCGATTTATTATTCCCTATTTATATGTTAAGTTATCTGATAATAAGATTTTTGGCGGAATTTATCCGCACACCTGAAAAACTTTTCGGGCTTCTTACTTTATATCAATGGCTTGCGATTATATTTTTACCGATAGTATGTTATATTATTTTAAAGAGGATAAAACAAGATGTTACGGATGTATAGTGAACTTTTAAAAAACGCACAAGACCCAAACCTTATGATTACGGGATTAGGAGTGATTTATATTACGGGTATAATTCTTTTAATTGCCGTTTTTTATAAATTTTTTGAGCATTTTTTAAGTCCGCAAAAACTAAAAAAAGACAGAAAACATTTCTTTTCGACTTTCGGAATGACTTTACTTGTTCTTGTTCTTTTTAATTTTTGGCACGCTGTACTGGGACAGTTTCAGTTTCAAAATAAAATTACGCAGTATATTTGGTTTTCTTTGGGGTTGTTTTTGATTATTGCAGGGATAATTTGGCATATAAAATCAAAAATCAATATAGGAAAACTTTGGTCTGATTCTATTGAAATTAAAGATGAACACCCTCTAATTCAGTCAGGGGCTTATTCTTTGGCAAGACATCCGATGTATGCTTCACTTTTAATGTGGTGTTTCGGTGCAAGTTTGGTTATGTTTAATTGGGCAACTCTTGTTATAACGGGTTTTATTTTCACGCCTCTAATGTATATAAGGGCAAGAGCGGAAGAAACGGAACTCACAAAAGTAAACCCCGATTACATTTTGTATAAGAACAATGTCAAAATGCTTTGCCCGACTTTAAAAGGAAGTTTGGCAATATTTGTAAGGGCTTTGGCGGTTTTGCCTTTTATTTATTTTATGATTAGCGGAATTCATCTGCCCGAAATTACATTTTTGGTATTCATACATCTTTATTTAGGGTACTCTTTAACTCCCGAAAAAGCGGCATTTTCTTACCGTTCAAAGTCGGGAATAATTTCTCTTGTATGGTTAATAAGTAAAATTTGGCATCCGATTTATTATTTTCTTTGGGTTGTAATTACAATGCTTATCTACGGCTTAAAATGGGACTGCCCATGTATGATAATGTATGATAAATTTGGCGGCTGTCCGTGTTTTAGGCTTTTTCAAAAGATTTTAAAGAAATAAAATCTGCGGGACAAAGACCTTTTAATGTTAGTTCTTCTATCAGTTCAATAAACTTTTTATCATCATCATTTTTTAACCCGTCTTTTGATAATTTGATTATTTCTTTTGCCAAATCAAGAATTTTTTTACTGCCAAAGTTGGTATGAAGTGCATATTTTGGCACGTCTTCTCTTGCACTTAAAACATCC
>JAFSWA010000015.1 GCA_017444705.1 bacterium | reverse complement strand
GAAGCTTCAAGCAAAAGCTCTGAGAGAAAATAATCCTCAAAATGATGCACTTGCAGATAAAAAGTGGGCGGACATGCAAGATACTCCTTTGGAATTTACAATATCAAGAGAAAATTATGAAGATGAGCTGACAGGCACGGTTTTTGAAAATGAAAAACTCGCAGAACTTTTGAAAAAGAATAACATAAACCCTGTTCCTAAGGATTTTATCGGGGTGAGAGTCGGAATTGTCAATAAACAAGGTACGAATTTTCTTTTGAAATTCAAAGAATTTATGCCTGTTTTGGCAAAAGAAATGCCCTATAAAGACGAGTACGAACAAAGCGTCGAATCCTCTGACGGAGTAAGACAAACAATGGTTGATGTTGACTTAGTTACAGTTACGGGAGATTCCGGAGCATACAGAGCAGGTATTACATTGGCACAAAATCTGCCAAATTCCGATAAACCGTCATTAGCAATAGGCGGAGGAAGAAGAAATGTCTATCACAGACAAATACGACTTTCTTCAAATCCCGAAAAACTTCAAAAAAGGCTTGATACACTTTTGGATAAATCGCAGCATTGTCTGTATAACATTGAGGCTGACCACTGGTTTACCATCGGGCATGAAAACGCACATTCATTGGGACCTGCCGAAAAAAGTTCACTTGGCAAATACAAAAGTATAATTGAAGAGAATAAAGCTGATATGGCATCACTATCATTTTTGGATACCCTTACGGAAAAAGGATTTTATACAAAAGAGCAGAAAGACCAAATTATTGTAACAGCTTGTGCTGATTTGTTTGCAAAATCAAAGCCTACAATGTCACAAGCACACAGAGTTCGCTCGTTAATGCGGGCAAATTTCCTTATTGAAAAGGGAGCAATTGAAATTACACCTGAATATAAAATAAAAATTAACACACAAAAAGTTGTTCCTGCCGCAAAAGAAATGCTGAAAGAAATAATAAGACTTCAAATTGACGGAAATGTCGATGCTGCAAAAGCTTATATAGACAAATATTTTGTCTGGGGTGAAATTAACGAGAGAATCGGTCAGGAACTTACCAAAATTGATAAAACTCTTAACGGAAGAGCTATTGCTCCGCTTGCAGAGAAATTGGTGAAATAATATTACCTTCTGAATTTTCTCATATCAATGATTTTCTCTTTTGCGGGGATATAGTTTTCACACCTTTGCCATAACATAACTAATCTTTCCAAATCCCCGTCATTTACGGATTCGCAAGAACATGTACCCTTTATTACATTTATTGTTCCGTCAATTTTGGAAGTAAAATACTTACAATTTTGACAGATTTGTAAATCAAATTTCCCTTTCTCAACAATTTCTTTTGTTTCGGGATCAACAATCTCATATTCTTTATCGGCAAGCATGTTAGAAATACTTTTAATAGCGTCATAAACTCTCAAATGTAAATCTGTTGCCTGTTTTTTATTTTTGAAAGAAAATACGGCTCTAATCATTCCGTTTTCTTCCATTAAATCGATTTTGCAATCCATTTTTTTATCTCCTGCCGAAACAACAACAGGAATTGAGTGTTTTTCAATATGTTTTCTGTGATTTATATTTTCTTTTATATCACATATTTGTTTAATTACAGGTGCTTTTCTGAGTAATCTGCCCAAAGAATATATGGGATACAACAGTAAATATGCCATCTCTTTGACTTTCAAGTTTGAATTTAAAAGAGAATACAAAAATGAAATAATCAAAACAGCCGACAATATCAACACAGTATTCGGATTCAAAATTTTTATACCCTGATTTGTTACAAATACTGCCCATCCTAAAAACAAAATAAGTGCGGTTAAAGCAGGAACACCCGGTTGAACTAACGATAAGACATATTCATCAAACAAAAAGCCCGATTTCAAAAGTATTGAAAGCGAATTTTTTAAAAGGCTTATTCTGTATGAAAAAGAAGCTTTTTTAACTTCATAATCGACTCTGTCAAGGTATGTTACTATATTCGGGTCGAAAGATGTTTTATAATTCAATTTCGAGAGCATTAATGAATATTTTAATTCGGAATTTATATCTTTAAAATCAATACATTGAACCTTTTCTATAACATTTTGTTTAATTACGCAGCAATCCGAATTAATCATTGAAGATAACCCCAACATTGAACGTGAAGTATTGATTATATTATTTTCATAAGTGTTATACGCACTCATAACATTCTCTTTCAATGTTTTTGGTTCTTCCTTTAAAACTGTCGTGCCAACAAGAACATCATGACACATAAGTCCTTGATTTACCGAGGACAAAAAATCAGTTCCTATTGCTCTGTTTGCACCTAAAAATACATATGCGTCAATATTTTTAAAAGAAAGTAATCTGTCTAAAAGCATTGAAATACTTTCATCTTTACCGACTGTATAAGAATCACCCACTCTGAAAATGTTTGCACCGCCAACCATTTCAAGTACGTTTGAAGAATTATCACTGCAATTGTCTAAAATTATATAGGTTTTATAATTTTCTTTGGGATACTCCTGTTTTTTTAATGTTTCCAAAAGCGATACAACATTTTTTTCCACATTATGTGCATATATAACTACAACAAGATTGTTAAAATAGTTTGAAGTTGAATATCTGCCATTTCTTACAAATTGTCTGCGTTTTTTGCTTACTATTGCCAAAAGTACAAAATATATAGTAAAAACCGTTATATATGCTAAAAAAAGTAATAGTGCTAATTTTATTATAAAGTCCATTATATATACCTCTTATTATATTTTACAACGTAAATAACAATTGTAAAATATTCAAGCTATAACAATTCATCATAGAGGGCTAATTTCATAACTTCAAATTTCGGGGTAATATTTGTCCATATTTCAAAAGCTTTTTGTGCCTGATAAATAAACATATCAACACCTGTAACAGTTTTGTATCCTAATTTTCTTGCATTCAAAATCAATTTTGTTTTTATCGGATTGTAAATAATATCATACACAATTGCCGATTTATCAAGAGATGAGAGTTTATTTTCCGTTATCGGCATCAAATCCGCAGAATGATTTAGCATACCGACAGGTGTAGTATTAACTAACATTTTTACATCAGACAAATCATTCATTGAACTCATTTGATAAACTTCAAAATCAATATCTTTAAAATTTTCTCTTATTGTTTGAAGTGCATTTTGAGCATTAAGAATATTTCTTACATAAAAATTTATCTTTTTTACACCCATTTCACTGAGAGCAACAACTGCCCCTCTGCACGCACCGCCCAAGCCTAAAACAGCAACTTTTTCACCCCTTAATGCCAATCTGTCCTGTTCGGGAATTGCGGTTTTAAACCCGTAAATATCGGTATTATAACCTGATAAGCCGATTTGTTCGTCAATTTTTACCGTATTAACACTTCCTGCGATATTAACATTTGAATCATATTTATCAAGAAACATTATCATAGGCACTTTATGCGGAATTGTTATATTAAATCCGTTATAATCATTGTTTTTGAGATATTTTATTTTATCAATTAAATCTTCGGGTTTAGTTTCTAAAATTTCATAATTCCCGTCAAGTCCTAAATCTTTCAGAGCAGCATTATGAATTACTGCTGACATTGAGTGAGAAAGCGGATATCCGATTAGTGCAAATTTATACATTATCGTTTGAACCTCCTGATTGAGAGTCCTCAATGTTTCTGAAATATTTGCAATCTTTACTTGAACATTTTATCTGATTAAATCTTTGAGTAACTCTTTTGACCAAAAGACTGCCGCACTCGGGCCATTTTTCTCCTGTCGGTTCATTCCAAAGGGCAAAATCACAATCTGGATAACCGGAACAGCCATAGAAAATCTTTCCGTAACGGGATTTCCTTTGAACAATTTCTTTTCCGCACTTTGGACAATTTACACCGGTTTTCAGAACAATACTTTTTCTTGCTTTACATTTTGTGCATTCACTATATGGTCCGTAGGGTCCGACTTTATAAACCGTTTCTCCGCCGCATTTTGAACAAGGATCTGTCGGTTGCTCCGGGAGCTGAGGTTGCTGTTGATTTTGCGAATTCGGCAACGGTTTCATATTTTTACATTCAGGGTATCCGGAACAACCTAAAAACTGTTTCCCGAAACGACTTGTACGAACAATCATTTTCTTTCCGCACTTTTCACAAATCTCATCAGACTCTATCAGAACATTGTCCATATTTTCTTTTGCTTTGTCGGCAACACTTATAAACGGATAGTAAAAATCTTTAAGCACCTTATTCCAAACAAGTTTATGTTCCGCAATTTTATCTAATTTTTCTTCCATGCCCGCAGTAAAACTATAATCCATAATATCAACAAAATGTTCTACCAATTGTTTACATAAAGTTTTTCCCAAAACTGTCGGAGCAAGAGCTTTTTCTATTTTTTCAACATAACCCTTATTCTGTATTTTTGAAATAATAGGAGCGTAAGTACTCGGACGCCCAATTCCGTATTCTTCAAGCTGTTTGACCAAAGAAGCTTCCGTAAATCTTGGCGGCGGTTGAGTAAAATGCTGCGTAGAATTCAGTTTCTTCAAATCTAAAATCTCACCCTTTTTAAGTTCGGGAATTTTTGCCAATTTTTCAACATCTTCTTCTTCATCGTCATTATAAAGTTTCAAAAATCCTTCAAACAAAATCTTACTTGAACCTATTTTAAAAGTATAATCATCAGCCGCAATTTCAACTGTTGTATTTTTAACCTTTGCGGAAGCCATTTGAGAAGACACAAATTTTTCCCAAATTAATTTATAGAGTTTATACTGTTCAGGGGTAAGATATTTTTTAATACTCTCAGGCGTCTTATCAATGTATGACGGACGTATAGCTTCGTGAGCGTCCTGAACATTTTTCTTCCCTGTTTTTACATAGTTGTTAGGAGCAGCCGGATAATATTCCTGTCCGTAATTACCGGTAATAAAATCTTTTGCCATCGCAACCGCATCGTCTGATACACGAACGGAATCAGTTCTCATATACGTAATAAGACCGATAGGTTCTCCGTCTATTTCAATACCCTCATAAAGTTTTTGTGCAATCTGCATTGTCTTTGAAACACCGTAACCCAATTTATTAGATGCCGCTCTCTGTAATGTCGAAGTAATAAAAGGAGCTGTCGGTTTTCTGCTTGATTCTCTTGATGTAACCTTATCTACTTCATACTTAGCTTTTTTTAAGGCTTCAAGAATCTTATCCGCCTCTTGTTTATTTTTAATTTCAATCTTTTTATCTTTATATTTCGTCAATTCAGCATCAAAATTATAACCGTCCTTATTTAATAAAGCATCTATTGACCAATATTCAACCGGAACAAACGCATCTATTTGCTCCTCTCGTTCTACAATCATTTTTAATGCAACACTTTGTACTCTGCCTGCCGAAAGATGATAATTATGCATTTTTCGCCACAAAACCGGACTAATTGTAAAACCAACTAACTTATCAAGAATTTGTCTTGTTTGTTGTGCTTTAACTCTGTCAGAATCAATTTGCCTGTATGCTTCAATAGCATGAGTAACAGCTTTTGGCGTAATTTCATTAAACTCTATTCTGAAAACTTTTTCATCAGGAACTTTCAAAACCTCTCTTACATGCCACGCAATAGCTTCTCCCTCACGATCGGGATCGGAAGCAAGATAAACTTTTTCACATTTTTTTGCTATATCATTTAACTTTTTAACAACTGCCTTTTTTTCGGGAATTACGACAAATTCCGGTTCAAAGTCAGTCTCAGGACTAAAACCGAGTTTTTTGGGCGGCAAATCTCTAATATGCCCAAAACTTGCCTCTATAATATATTTATCTCCTAAAATTTTTTTAATGGTTTTTGTCTTTGCGGGTGACTCAACTATTACAAGAGATTTTCCCTTTGTACTTATCTCGCCTGATGATTTTTTTGTTGTTTTTTTAGTAGTTTTTACAGCCATTTTATTCTTCCGTGTTATTTTTATATTTTAATTGCAAGTTGTATATTTTGCACCCTCTATTTGTTTGATTAGACCACTTAACTCCATTGTTGTCAAGAGCATCATTAATTCCCCTATGTCAAAACTCAGTCTTGAAGCAATAATATCGGCACTCAAAGGCTCTATTGAAATTTCATCAATAATTTTTCGTTCTTTCTCTGGCAAATTTGAATTTTTTGAATTTTCAAGCCCGGCTGACGATTTAATTTTTTCCCAGTTCATAACATCCATTATGTCCTGTCCGTTAGTAATCATGGATGCACCATTTTTCAAAAGATGGTAAATTCCCTGAGTATTCGGATTATTAATATTTCCCGGCATACACATCAACTCTCTGCCTTGCTCCAAACACAAATTAGCTGTAATCATAGCCCCGCTTTTCAGTGCCGCTTCAACTATTAACGTACCTTTTGACAACCCCGAAACTATTCTGTTCCTAATAGGAAATCGGAATGGCAAAGGTTCAAAATCATGCCAATATTCACTCATAACAACGCCGTAATTTTGACAAATTTCTTCAAACATTTTTTCATTCTGAACCGGATACAATTTATCCAAGCCTGAGCCGATAACAACAACTGTCGAAAGATTATTTTTTATTGCGTTTTCATGAGCACAAGTATCAACCCCTGCTGCACCGCCCGAAACTATGGTTAAATCCGTACCGTAAAAATCTTTTAAAATTCTCCCGAGGTTCTCTTTCCCCATGGTTGATGCCTTTCTGCTCCCGACAACAGAAAGAGTTTTTTCAAAATTCACCCGTTTTAAATTCCCTCTGTAAAATAAAACCATTGGCGGAGAATCAATATTTCTAAGCAATTCGGGATAATTTTCACTGTTGTAAGTAATCCAATTTATTCCCTTTTCAACAGTTAAATTTAACAATTTATCAGGGTCAATTTTATCCCTTTTTTCTAAAAATTTTTCAACAGAAGCCTTTCTTAAACCCGAATTATAAAAATCTTTTTCCTCAGATTCCCATGCGGCTTTTATTGTGCCTTTAATATCCAAAATTGTTTTTACAAATGCCGAACTTATTTCTTCAATCGAAGAAAACGCTATAAAATATTTGTCCTCGGAATTATTAGTCATAATTATTTTCTTAAATTTTGCGTAAAAAAGCCCTGCATTTTGCAGAGCCAATTAAGTTTTTATTAGCAGGCTTTTCTGTAATTAACCTGTGCCGTCGCATTCGCCAATTCCTGTTTCAACTTTTCATTTTCAAGCTTTGCGGAAGCTGCATATAAACACGCTAAACCGTATTTATATTGAGCCGCCATCAATTCCGGACTTACTTCCTTTTCATTTCCAAAGTTAGTCTTTTTCTCAGCGTTTTTGATTTTTTTCAAAATCTGAGTTTGTATTGTCTCTTTTTGTTGAACAGGCTTTATCATTTCTTCTCCTTAATACACATGTAATTTAACATATTTTTTTAAATTTTTCAAGTAGTTATAAGGTTAATTTATGTAAATTTTTGTTGCAATAAGTACTCTTCAATGCTGTTAAAAATCTGCGAATTATTTTATTAATTTTCTGAATCTTTCCATTGCTTCGATTGTTTTTTCACGATTTCCGAATGAGGTTAAGCGGAAAAAGCCCTGACCGTTTTTCCCAAAGCCCTCACCGGGGGTTCCGACAACTTGAATTTCATTCAATAAATAATCAAAAAATTCCCATGAACCCATGCTGTTAGGACATTTGAGCCAAATATAAGGTGAATGTTTCCCGCCTGTATAAAAAATTCCTTTTTCATCAAGCACATCGGCAATAATTTTTGCATTGCCTTTATAATATTCAATATTTTTTTCTATTTGTTTTAAACCCTCATCAGAAAATACAGCAGCTGCACCTTTTTGAACGATATAAGAACAACCGTTGAATTTTGTTGTTTGACGTCTGAGCCACAATTTATTGAGTTTTATCCCCTCATATTCAAGAGTATTCGGGACAATTGTATATCCGCATCTTGTACCCGTAAAGCCCGCTGTTTTTGAATATGAGCAAAATTCTATTGCACATTTTTTTGCACCTTCAATTTCAAATATTGAACGAGGCAGATTTTTATCCGAAATAAAACATTCATATGCCGCATCATATAAGATTATAGCGTCATTTTTAAGTGCATAATCGACCCATTTTTTTAAACCGGCTCTGTCATAAACCGCACCTGTCGGGTTATTTGGAGAACAAATATAAATTATGTCCGCTTTAATATTTTCATCGGGTTCGGGCAAAAATTTGTTTTCTTCATTTGCGTCAATATAGACAATTTTTCTACCGTCCATTGTGTTTGTGTCGACATAAACCGGATAAACAGGGTCGGGCACAAGCACCGTATTATCTTTGTCAAAAAGGTCTAATATATTCCCGACATCACTTTTTGCACCATCGGAAATAAAGATTTCATTAAGTTCTAATTCAACATCACAATTCTTTTTATAGTATTTTTGTATGCTTTCTTTCAAAAAGTCATAGCCCTGCTCAGGTCCGTAGCCGTGAAAAGTTTCTTTTCTTGACTGGTCGTCAACAGCTTCGTGCATTGCATCAATAGCCGCTTGGCAGATAGGAATTGTAACATCACCGATACCGAGTCTTATTATATCTTTATCAGGGTGTTTTGCCTGATACTCTCTGACTTTTCTGTTTACCGTCGAAAACAGGTAACTTTCTTCTAACTTCAAATAATTTTTATTAACTTTCATAAATTCCCCTCATGTTTATGGTATTATCTATGTATTAATGATAATATAAACATGTAATTAAAAAAGGAGAAAATTATGGACAAGTACATTTGCACATTATGCCAATATGAATATGACCCTGCTGAAAACGGCGGAGTTGCTTTTGAAGATTTACCGGATGATTACGTTTGCCCTATTTGCGGTGCAGGTAAAGAAGTTTTTGAAAAGGAATAAACTATGCAAGAAATTACAAATAAAATTATCTACCTTGGTCAAAATGATGAGAACAGGGACTTTTTTGATGAACTTTTGCCGCTTGAACATGGTACAAGTTATAATTCATACCTAATTAAAGGTTCCGATAAAAATGCCTTAATAGACGGCATGTATATGAATAAAGCAGAGGAATATTTAAAAGAACTTGATGAATTAGGGTTAAAAATAGATTATATTATCGCAAATCACGGGGAACAAGACCACACAGGCATTTTCCCGATACTTTTAGAGAAATTTCCGGAAGCAAAAATTATAACAAATAACATTTGCAAAACTAATTTAATGAATATGCTTGAAATTCCTGAAAATCGTATTCAAACAATCCAAAACGGCGAAGAATTATCACTCGGGGATAAAACATTACGTTTTATGATAGCTCAGGGAGTTCATTGGCCAGACACAATGTTTACATATCTTGTCGAAGATAATTATTTATTTACTTGTGACTTTTTGGGAGCACATTATGTCGTTGATAATATTTATGCTGAACCATCTGAGGATTTGAAAAGAGCGGCAAAAAAATACTATGCGGAAATTATGATGCCGTTTCGTTCAATGTGCAAAAAATATCTTGCGGTTATTGAAAATTTGAACCCTGATATAATTTTACCAAGCCACGGCTGTATCTATCGTGAACCAAAATACATAATTGATTTATACAAAGACTGGACATCAGATGAATGTAAAAATCTTGTTTTGTTCCCTTATGTTTCAATGTATAAAAATTCAAAATCAATGGTTGATTATGTTTGCGATAAACTTGAAAAACAAGGTATAGACTGTGTTAAATATGATTTAATCAGAGGAAATATTGCTGATTTTGCAATTAATCTTGTTGACGCAAAAACAATTATATTAGGTTGTTCAATGGTTTTGGCAAGTCCGCATCCTGCCGCATTTAACGCAGCTTATTTATTAAGCATAATGAAGCCGAAAGCAAAAAATTATTCGATTTTGGCATCATTTGGCTGGGGCGGAAAGTTAACCGAACCGATTGTCGATTTGCTTTCAAGATTGAGGGCTAATATCGTTGAACCTGTTATGATTAAAGGAAATCTGAAAGAAGAAGATTATAAACTTCTTGATGAATTTTCCGATAAAATCGTTGAACTTCATAAAGATAAAATGTTAGTGTAAATTTTATTTTTAAAGATATAATATGTTACCGACACGGCAATCCGAAAATTGTTGCGTTAAAATGCAATGTCTTTTTGTCAGACAGTACCCTGAACGAATACTACGAACCAAATTTATTAGTTATTGCCTTTCATTTTAACAATATAGTCGATTAACGCTTGATTATAAACACCGTTACCATCAGTTAGGTTTATTTTATATTCTATACTTGAACCACTTGTAATCGGTCCTTCTACATAGTTTCCTAAACCTTTTTTTATCAATTGTTCTACTATTTTAGAATAAATAGACTCTGCATTATTATTATCGTTTTTTACTTCAAAACGTAAGGTTGTTATTCCATCTGCCTTTGCTTTATTCCAAACCTCCTCAAGCATTTTAAACACAGTTTTCATTCTTTGTAACGGGGACAAATTATTGGTGGTAGACATTGTTCCCAAGGTCATAGTATTTCTACTCCTCACACCCAACATACCGCCTACAACTTCTGAACCATTTTGACAAGTAAAGGCATACGTTTTTGGATGAGCACCAAAAAGACTTGGAATATTGGTTAATTGACCGGATAATGGCAAAAAAGCTAACAATTTTGTGGGAAGTTGTTGAGCAATATTTTTCCGAGTAATATTTTGCCACCAGCTCCAATTGCCGTCAGTATAAGGATTTTTTGAATATAAGGCATTTATTTGACTGAATTTCTCAGCAAAACCAAGTCCAAAGCCATGTGATTCCAATACACCAATGACATCGCTTTGAATTTTACTAAAACCAATATATTCTGATTCTTCTTTAATCAAACGGGATGCTGATCTAAGTGCAAGTAATAAATCTTCTTTTAACGTTGAAACTAAATTATTATATGCGTTTACGGAAGTTTCCTTCAAGCTTGATAACATTCCTCTTACTTCCGTCAAAACAGAACTAAATAAGAAATTAGCAGTATCCACAAATGACGGTTTTTCATTACTTGTTTGAATAATCTGTTTAATACCACTAATATCGTCAACAGACATTTTCAATAAAGTTTCTTTTTCGGCAGCAGAGAAATCTTTATTATATTTGTTTTTGCTTAATGCACTTAACTCATTAATAGAATTTATTACATCATCAGGGGTATCAATAGCAGCTTTTATTTGCTCTGCTGTAATATTAAAATTACGATTGCTGAATTCATCACTATAAACCTTTGCAACTTTTTTCGCCTTTGGCACAATAACATCTTTTATTAAAGATGATAGTTTTGTCCCGTTTAAAATCATTTTACCAGCAGCACCTGCGGTAAATGTATATTTAAGAACTTTACCGATTAAGTTTGATTGAGCCTCTTCATCAAGAGTGGTCTCTCCTAAAACATTTCCTACCGTCAAACTAACAGCCGTATCGGCAGAAAAGCTGGAAAATTCCGAACTAATCCACGCCAAGATTTTTTTTGACGGCATTTCTTTTGCTGCTTGTAAAATTCTGTTTTTAAGAAGTTCGCATGTTTTTCCTGTCGGGATGCCTATTGTCGCAAATAATGATGCCAAAGCTCCGCTTACAGCTGCTTTTTTTGTATCAGCCCATGTAAGACCGTCCGAATCCGTTGCTTCATCCAAAATTTCCAATCCAACGGTAGCAAAACCTGTAATAGCAATTGAAGCTAATGCCCCGCCGCCTGTCATGATTCCGGTAAGCATCATTGCTGCCATTTTAACAACACCGCTTGCTTTTTCTATTGACTTTGCATGGCTTTTTATCATATCACCCAAAGATTTTGTTGGAGAAAAGTTTAATGAACGCAAACTTGTATTATTTTCAGCCTTATACTCTTCCAATTCAGATTTTGCCACATCTATTTTGGAGTTTATCGCATTAATAGCATCTTCTGTTGTCATATTATAAAGATTATTTGCGTATATAATCACTTTTTCCGACAATGACATTGTTGAAAGGTCATTACCGGTTTGTTCTTTATATT
>JAFSWA010000014.1 GCA_017444705.1 bacterium | reverse complement strand
GATAATAACATATTCAAAGAACTAAAAGAAGTCTTACTTGAAAATAATTATTCACAAAAAGATATAGCTGAAATTGAACGTGCTTTTGAGTATGCAAATAAAAAGCATGAGGGTCAATATAGGGTAAGTGAGGAACCATACATAGTTCACCCAGTTGAGGTTGCAAAAATCCTTACAGGTTTGAAACTTGATAAAAATACAATTATTGCAGCTCTGTTACACGATATTATTGAAGATACGGGAACTCCTCCCGAAGAGATTGAACAAACTTTTTCTAAAGATGTTCTTAATCTCGTTGAAGGAGTTACGAAGCTCGGCAAGTATCAATTTAAGTCGAAAGAGGAACGTCAGGCTGAAAATTTCCGTAAGATGTTTATTGCAATGGCAAATGACATCAGAGTTATTTTTTTAAAACTCGCAGACAGGCTTCATAATATGCTAACATTAGGTTACATGGCACAAAACAAGCAACAAAGAATTGCACAAGAAACACTTGATATTTTTGCACCCCTTGCAAACAGGCTTGGTGTAGGGAAAATTAAAGCTGAGCTTGAAGATTTGTCACTCAGATATTTACACCCCGATAAATATTTTGAAATTGCTCAACTTGTTGCACAAAAAAAGGCTGAAAGAGATTTAACCGTTAAACTTTTAATTGATAAAATAGGTGCTAACCTAAAACAAAACGGTATTCGTGCTGAGATTACCGGTCGTGCTAAGCACTATTACAGTATTTACAACAAAATGAACAGGCTTAATATTGCATTCCACAATCTATATGATATTACTGCTGTCAGAGTTATTGTTGATACGGAAAAAGAATGTTATGAAGTTTTAGGGGTAATTCACTCACAGTTTAAACCAATTCCGGGACGTTTTAAAGATTATATAGCAATGCCAAAAAGCAACATGTACCGTTCTCTGCATACATCTGTCCTTGGTCCTCGTTCAAAACCGCTTGAAGTTCAAATCAGAACGAAAGAAATGCATGAAGTCGCTGAATTCGGTGTTGCTGCTCACTGGAAATACAAAGAAAAAGGCTCAATTAAAGCAGGCAGTGCAAGCGATTTACAATTCGCTTGGATGAGAAAATTAGCCGAAATGGAGCAAGAAAGCACTGATGCCGGAGATTATGTAGAAAAAGTTAAAATCGATTTATTCTCTGATCAGGTCTTTGCCTTTACCCCAATGGGTGATGTCATTGATTTGCCTATTAACGCTACACCTGTTGATTTTGCGTACAGAATTCACTCTGACGTTGGCAACAAAATTACCGGAGCACTTGTTAACGGCAGAATCTCTCAACTCGACAGAAAACTTAAAAATGGCGATATTGTCGAAGTACTTACTAATAAAAATTCTACCCCTAAGCTTGATTGGCTTAATTTTGTCGTTACAAAGCAGGCTCAGTCTAAAATCAGGCAATGGTACAAAAAGAATAACAAAGAAGAACATATCTCTGTCGGGAAAAATATGCTTGAAACTGAACTCGGCAAAACCGCTTTTGATGAAATAATAAAATCAGGTGAATTAGAACAAATAGCTCACTCAATGAACTTTCAGTCGCTTGAAGATTTATATGCCGCAATAGGTTGGGGTGAAACTACCGTTAATAAAGTTACAAATAAAATCTCTAAACCTACTTCTGCTAATGATAACGAAATTCCCACAGGGCGTCAGTTTAAAAAACATAAGGGTGATATTGCAGGTTTAGAAGGCATGCTCTATAATATCGCAAAATGTTGTACTCCCGTTCCCGGTGAACCTATTGTCGGTGTTGTTACAAGAAGTAAAGGTGTTTCCGTTCACAGAATTGATTGCAATTCTCTTGAAAATATTCCCGATGAACGATTATTAAACATAAAATGGGCTAATGAAAATCTCAACAGAACCTACATTGCATCAATAAAAATTGATGTAGCAGATAAAGTAGGCATGCTCAAAGATATAATTACTGAACTCGCTGACAACAACACAAATATTACATATGCAAATGTAAAATCCGTCCCCTCTAAAAATATCGGTACAATTGAAATGGGTATTGAAATTGACAACATTGACACTCTCAGACGTGTTATCACTAACCTCCAATCTCTTCCTGATGTCTATTCCGTTAAACGTGTACCCGCTATTTCACATAATCGTCAGGAAAAAACGCAAAAACATGCCGCAAAACAAAAAAATAAACCTAAAAAATAAAATTTGTAAACCTTATTATAAGCTATTTTACGCTATTTTTTATTAAGTTTTGTAAATATTTTGCCAAAAAGCATGACAATCGTAGTAATTATCATGTATTATTATCATATCAAATCCCCAAATCTCCTCCCAAGATTATTAGGTCAAGCTGCTAAGCAGCTTTTTTTTTGCGGCAACGCCGCTTCCTGGCTTTGCTATTCTTCTCACACCTTTCAGGTGATGATTAAATATTTCTAAACAGAGCGTGATACACAAAAAGAGGCAATTTCTTGCCTCTTTTAATTGTTTTTCATTTGTCTAATCAAGCAAGTCTTCTAAAATTTTTGCATTTCTTTGTGCAAGTACATTTTCTCTTACTCTTGATTTTTGAATGTAAGTTCTTAATGCTTCTCTGATTAATTCACTTCTTGATCTGCTTTCGTTTTCTGCAACACCGTCAATTTCCTCTAAAAATTTTTCAGGCATTGATATTAAAATTCTCGCCATATTCTATCTCCTTTTCTTTTTATTATTTCTCTCTTACATATATATAAAAACATGAAACAAAAATATATTGCTAATATATACTATTTATTGTTAAGTTATGTAAAGACAATTTTTTGTAAAAAAATGTTAACTCTACTTAGAAATATAGCAAAATTTAATATTTACGGCATTAACTTTAATGTTACACATATTAATTTGGAATTAAATATTATGAGAATTAGCCCCATTATTTTTTCACTAACCGAAAATAAAAATTTAAAGAAAAAAGAAGTCAGTCCTAACAAGGATATTAAAAAGGAAATAACTGATTTTCCGAGTAATTACGGAAAGACAAATATTGCTTTTTGCGGAAGAGAAAAGTCTTCAAAGAAAGTACAGATACCGCCAATTGCATTAGAAGAATTTATTTCACATTATGATAAATTGAAGAAAGAACAAAATGTTGTTTTCCCTTATTTTGAGCCATACAGAGAATCTGTAAACAGAATATTAACCTATTTGTGCTCAGGTGAACCATGTTTAGTTGTTTATAGTGATCAAATGGACTCAAAAGAGTTATTATTAAATGATATAAGACAATCTACCGATAAAGGTTCGAGTACATCAAGGCTTTTCGGTATTAAAAAAGGCATACCTATAATTACATTAAATTGTGCCGATTATGTTGACAGAAACCCTGCAATAGACTACATGGAAGATGATATTATTAATAATGTCGGCGATAAAAAAGCAATTATTGTTGCTGATGAAGCTGATACACTTTTTAATTCATTTAATCGTCCGGATGATTTTTTAAAATCGAGTTTATTTAAAAAATATCCGACAATATTTCTTCTTGTAGAAAGTTATACAAGATCCTCAAAAGACGATATAGCAATACTTAGTACCAAGTTTTTATCATCGGAGGATAGATTTTCACTGTATCCGGACTTAAATTATAGTGATGATGAAGCTTCAAGGCTGGCATCAAAACAATCTTTACTGCAAAGAAACAGTGTAGGTTTACCGAGTATTACCAGTAAAGATGCATGTAAATATTTATCTAACCCAATAGTTCAAAGATTTATACTCGCACAGAATAATAATTTACGGTTTAATAAAGAAGCAATTATTGGTGCTATCAGCCTTGCAGACGCAATGTTATATTATAAGCCTAACCATACCGGTGCCGGTTATCAGGGTTATATTATAAATGAAGGTGCAACCGCATTAGACTTAGCTATTTCATTACTAAAAAATGCAGCTGTAAATGCGATAAATTTACATTCTAAGACTGTTAGAATGAATAATTTAATAAATATATTTCCATTTTCGGCAGAAGAAATGCTTACAGAGTTTAACAATGAGATTGATGAAAAAAATAATAAAAAAAATGTTGTTGAAAATGAGGAAAAAGAGGATGAAAGAGTTAGTTCTTCTGTAAATGTTGATGAAGATGCAGATGTTTCAAGCAGCAGTAATTACTCAATAATAAGAAATCCTAAAACAAAATTTTCTGATATTGGTGGTATGTTTAATGTAAAAAAACAATTAAAAGAAGAATTTCTTGATATTTTTAAAAATGATAAAATTAAAAATTCACAAAAACCGAACGGTATTCTTTTATATGGACCTCCGGGCTGCGGAAAGACATTACTTGCAAAAGCAATTGCCGGTGAAGCCGGAGTGCCTTTTATTTCAACGGCAGGCAGCAGTTTTATAGAAATATATGTCGGAACAGGTCCGAAAAGAGTAAGAGAATTATATGATGCGGCAAGAG
This sequence comes from bacterium, assembly GCA_017444705.1. Lineage (GTDB taxonomy): Bacteria > Cyanobacteriota > Vampirovibrionia > Gastranaerophilales > Gastranaerophilaceae > RGIG3525. Next base: position 6,917 of record JAFSWA010000014.1, on the reverse strand, counting down.
AAGAAGCTGCAAAACACCCATCAAAAACTGCAATAGTCTTTATTGATGAAGTTGATGCCGCAGCGGGTGACAGACAGCACTCCGGTACTGATGAAGATACAAAAACGGTAGATGCACTGCTTCACGAAATGGACGGAACTAAAAATAAAAGTGACAATGATGTTAAAATAATTACCGTTATTGCAACCAATAACAAAAATATGCTTGATTGTGCTATTACAAGAAGTGGAAGAATTGATGTAAAATGTTATATTGATGACCCAAGATACAGCGAAAAAGCGAGAAGAGAAATTATTAATATTCACGTAAAAGATTTACCTTTTGAAAGTGATGAGCAGAAAGAAAAAATTATAGAAAATCTTGCAAACTCAACAGCAGGTATGAGCGGTGCGGATTTAGCAGAGGTCATCAAAAAAGCATACAGGTTGTCATTAGGCACAGGCAGAGAAAATGTAGTTACACAAAATGACATCAATGAGGCTAAAATGCGTGTTCAAGCGGGAATCAAAACCGATATTGAATCCAACGAATATGAAAAACGTCAAACTATCGCTCGTGAAGCCGGTCATGCCGTAAATTCCATGATGCTTGAAAAACTGTTTGAAAATGAAAGCTATAAACATAAAATGCCCGCAAGAGTTTTAGATTTTATCTCAAACTCAGCAAGAGGAGGCGTTCTCGGTTCAACATACTTTAAGCCGTCAGGTGAAAATAAAACTGTATCAAAAGAATCATGCTTTGCCGATGTAATAATGCTTTACGGCAGCTATGCGGTTGAAACTCAATTATTTGATACTCACACTTCAAATGTAGAAAAAGATATGGAAGAAGCAGCATCAATAATTGAAAAAGCAATTATTGACTATGATTTTGGTTCACAAAAGCGTTTTGTTTCTTTAAAATCTCAAAATATGAGATATCTGTATGCCGACGAGATTAAAAGTGATATTGCACAATTCAGTACAACCGGAATGAAAATTGCCCAAAAAATGATTCAATTTGCAAAACCTTTTATTGCAGAATACACTGATTCTATAATTTCAAAAGGCGAAAATAAAGAAGTTACAGCGGAAGAATTCAAATCAATGTTTAATAGTTGGATAGAATCCAACGGTAAAAAAGAAGAGTATGAAAAGCTGTGTCAAACATTAAAAACCGAAATTACGGACTTCTGTAAAGAAAAAGAAGAAGAAAAAGCTAAATTAGGTTTTTAAACATTTACAGAACCTAAGAATCTAAGAATCTGTTGTACACATCAATAGTTTGATTACAAATTTTCAAATTTCTGTCAATAAGACTTTTAATTGTAGTACGCATGCATTCAAGCATAGCTTTGTCAATACCTTGTGTATCAAGAATCTTTAATATCATTGCACGATAATCTTCATCTCTTGTCTTTCCTTCAATTTTATCAGCAAGAAAAACGATTTTTTCCAAATCACTCATTTTAACTCTGCCAAGCGTATGCCAACGAATTGAAGATAAAATCTCAGGATCCGTAACCCCGAAATCATTTTCGGCAATAAAAGCACTAACCGGGGCATGCAAAGTTTTATAATTAACAAGCTCACTATCTTCAATAACTATATTTGTATCATTTAATATCTGACGAAGTTTGTCCGCAGAAAAACACTTTGCACAGTCATGCAGCAATGCACCGATTCTTGCTTTATCAACATCAAGATTAAATCTCTCTGCGAGCATAACCGCAGTATCAACCGTACCGAGAGTATGAATATATCTGTCTTGTGTTAAGTTTGTGTCAAGCCAGTTCAGAATATCTTCATATGTTTTATTTGAATATTTCATGTTCATAAATATATTTTAGCACATTTTTATCAACAAGTGTAGAAAAATCTTCACCTGTTTTTACTTTTTCCCTAATTTCAGTTGATGAAACATTTTCAAAAGGCATTTTCATAAGCTTAAAAACATAACCTTTTTGTTTTAAATAATCAAATTTATCAGGTTTAAAATTTTCCTGTCTTTCAAAAACAAGAAAGTTTAACATATCTTTTAATTTATCAATTTTATACCATGATTCGATTTTTTCAAAGGCATCTGTACCTATTGCAAAATCTATTCGTTTGCCTTTATAAATTTGTTTAATTGTATCATAAGTGTATGAGGGAGTTTTTCTTTTAAATTCTATGTCACTGACTTCAAAGTTTTTATGATTTTTTACTGCTAATTTAACCATTTCAAGTCTTTTTGCAGCTTCTTTTTCATCAAAGTCTTTATGCGGCGGTCGATATGCCGGTACAAAAACAGCTTTATTATATCCTTGCAACAAAAGATATTCCGCAATTTTTAAATGTGAATTATGTATTGGGTTAAATGTACCAAAAATATAGCATTTTTTCATAATTTATACCAAATTCAGAATTTCAGTCATAAATTCTTTATAGCGATTTCTGTCTGCTTCACCTGAAATTACAATATCAGCATCTTTTGCACACGGACAGACATAAATTTCAGCTTTATTTTTTGCATTCTTATAAACTTTTTCCGCAGATGCTTCTAAACCTCTTGCTTTTGCTCTTTGAAAAAATCTCATTTTTTGTGCCTGAAAACTGACATCAACATAAATTTTAAAATCAAATACATCAGCTATTTTATCATTTAAAGTATATAAACCCTCAGAAATTATTATTCTTGCAGGTTTTGCAAGTCTGTAATTGTCATATCTTTTTGCGGTTCCTGACATATCATATTTAGGCAAATATGTGCGTCTTAAATTTACCAAAGATATTATATGTTGTTTCATAAGTTCTAATTCAATAGCTTCAGGCACATCAAGGTCATAATTTTTAACAAAATTATCAAAACCGCCCGCAGCAATAACCATTTCCGAACGGTCATAATAATAATCATCCGTATTAAGACGTGTAATCGGGTCTTTAATATTTATTCTTTTTGAAAAATCATTAATAGATGAGATTATATCTTCAGTAATAGTTGATTTTCCGCTTGCGGTTTCACCGGTTATACCTATCGTACAAGGTTTTTTTGTATGTGCGGATAAAAATTTCGCAAGTTTAACTATTGCTTCTTTTTTAACATCAACCAAAACCGAATTTTCTTTTGTTATCTCATTCATAAAAATTTGACGAAGCTTAGCGAGCATGCTTTCATAAATAGGATTAGTGGCAACTATGTTGTCCTTAACGCTATTTTGTGAATTTTTGATAACAGACTGAATCAACATTAAATTCCTTTTAATTAATTTTAACAGAAAACTTTTTTATTTTAAATAAATTGTTAAGTTTATTTATAATAAGATTAAACATAAAAATAATTGCTATATTAGCGAAATATTTTAATAATTGTTAAAATTTACAAATTTTTTCCCCATTTTTCCACAAGTTTTTTGTTTTTTCGCCAATTCTTTTCAACTTTAACGAAAAGTTCCAAAAAAGCTTTCTTTTCTGTTATTTTTTCTATTTCTAATCTTGCTTCGGTACCGATTTTTTTTAGCATTGCACCTTTTTTACCTATAACAATGCCTTTTTGTGAATCTTGATCAACAATTATAGTGGCGGAAATTCTGTCAATTTTATCTGTTTCTTCAAATTTATCAATAATAACAGCACTTGCATGAGGAATTTCATCCATAGTATTTTCTAAAATTTTTTCTCTTATAATTTCCTGTGCAATATTTCTTATTGACTCATCACTTACCAAATCCTCAGGATAAATTAAATCCCCATTCGGCAGTTTTCTTTTTATATTATCAATTAATGTATCAATATTTCTGCCGGTTTTTGCGGATATTTTAAAAGTTGGAAAATTTTTATTAAAAAGAGTTTTATAACTTATAATATTTTCTTCTCTTTTTATTTCATTTTTAATTAAATCAGCCTTATTAAAAACAATAAAAATCGGAATATCAGTTTCAAGAAGATTTTTGGCAATCCATTTATCTCCACGTCCTGCCGGAGTGGAAACATCAACTAAAAATACAATTAAATCAGTATCGGAAATTGCAAATTTTGCTTCTTCAACTAAAAATTCTCCCATTTTATCAAGCGGTTTATGAACTCCCGGAGTATCAATAAAAACAATTTGAGAGTTATCGTCAGTATAAATACCTTTTATTCTTCTTCTCGTTGTTTGTGCCTTGTTTGTGGCTATTACAATTTTCTGCCCTAAAATTTTATTTAAAAGAGTGCTTTTACCGACATTCGGACGACCTATAATTGATACAAATCCGCTTTTAAACTTCTTCATTTTTGCTCTCTGTATTTTCAGTACTTATAGTTTCTACATTTTTTTCAACTTCAACAAACGGCGTATCTTTCGTCATTTCAACTCTCGAAATTCTTATACCGTCAATTTCCAAAACTTTATATGATATATTTCTATCTTCAACAATATCACCGATTTCCGGTTCTCTGCCCAAAAGACCAAACACATATCCGCCTATTGTATCAAAATCATCAGTCGGAATATCCAAATCATAATTTTGATTTAATTTTTCAATTTCATATTTTGCATCAAGATTTATAGTATTTTCATTAATTTTTATAAACTCATCATTATCAACTTCGTCAAATTCATCATAGATTTCTCCGACTATTTCTTCCAAAATATCTTCTATTGTTGCGATTCCGGCAATTCCGCCGTGTTCATCAACAACAGCTGCGACCTGATTTTTGCTTGAAATTAAGTCATTTAAAAGATCAGAAATGAATTTATTTTCAGGTACAATTGAAATCGGTCTTATACATTTTTTAAGATTAAAGTTCTCACCATTTTTATAGAACTTCAAAATATCTTTTGCATTAATTATCCCTATAATATTATCAAAATTATCTTGATAAACCGGTAATCTTGTGTGACCGGATTCTATTATTGCATCCGCAATTTCATTCAAAGTATTTCCGGCATCAACAAAAATAACATCAGTTCTCGGCACCATAATTTCTCTTACAACTTTATTTGCAAAACTTGAAAAATTTGAAAGCATTTTTGCTTCACGATTGTCAATTGCACCTATTTTTTGTCCTTCATCAGTTACTTTTGCAAGTTTTTCTTCCCAATTATCTTCAATATCTCGAGCAAAAATCTCAATTGTTACGTGTTGTATATTTTTTATTTTTTTCCTTATTTTTCTTTCTAACATATCGGCAATATCATCAGCATCTTTAACGGGGATTTCAGAATCAACTTCAATTTGCATACTAATAATCAAACCTGAAACACCCATATTAATTGTTTTCAATTCATGAATATTTGTAATTCCATGAATATTTTTTGCCGTTTCTTTTATAATCTCTTCCACATGAGGTTCTGCGGCCTTTCCGGTAAGAAAATTAACATTATTTTTAAGCAGATATATTGCAAGCATAAATAAAATACAGCCGATAATTAATGAGGCAATACCGTCAAAAATTGCTATTTTAGAGCGTGCAAAAAACCACGCAAAAGATAGTGAACTAAGCGCAACAACTACACCGCTCAGAGCCGAAACATCTTCAAGCCACACAAATCTTGTAGTAGGGGAATTAATTTTTCCGAGATACTTAATTGAACGCAAAAAATCGGAGATTATATTTGTTTTCTTAACTCCGCATTCGGTCAAAACTGCATCGGTAGCAGAATGAACAGCCCATGCTTCAAAAAATATGCTCAATATCAGTGTCAAAGCAATATAATTAAAATTACTAATAATACTGTCAGGGGAATCTTTTATAAGTTTTTGAATACCGCCTGTTATAGCAGTAAAAGTACCGCCAAGCATAAATATTGCAGCAAATAATGTCCAGACATTTGTTTCAAGTCCGTAACCGTAGGGATGCTCATTATCAGCAGGTCTTGAACCTCGTTTAATTCCCACCATTAAACAAATACTATTAAAAGTATCTATTGATGAATGTACAGCTTCTGAAAACATTGCCGAACTGCCTGAAACAATGGCGCAAACAAATTTTATTGACGCTATTCCCACATTAGCGATAAAAGCACGTATAACTGCCATTACCTTTGTTTGTTTTTCAATATTTTTTATAATTATTCGGTCGCTATCGGGCTGACCACTGTCTGACGACATTTATTTCCTCATTTAATTACAAAAGCAATTATACAATAAAAAATGTTATTATGTCAAAAGTGTTATTTTTTTAATTTTAAATACTCTTTTGCCACAATAATATCATTTGGATATGTTATCTTAAAATTACTGTCATTTCCCTCTACTATACAGATATCAGCTAAGTTATACTTAACAACAAGTCCGCAGTCGTCAGTAAAGTCGGCATCATTTTTTGACATCTCATGTGCTTTTTTTATTAAAGAGAGTCTAAAACATTGGGGAGTTTGTATTCGCATTAGGGAATCTCGTTTTGGAATATCTTTTATTATATTTTTGTAAACTTTAATAATTGTGTCAGTTGTTGGAATTGCAACCCCGACCGCAGTATGATTTTTAAGGGTATTAACACAATCGGAAATTATTTTATCAGAAACGAAAGGTCTTGCACAATCGTGAATAAGAACATTAGCTTCTTTATCTTTTATTGAGAACACTCCGTTATATGAACTGTCTTTTCTCAGTTCGCCACCATTTATCAATGCATAAATTTTTTTATAGCAATTTTTATTAATTAGTTTTTCTGCCCGTTTTCTATATTCTTTTGAAATAACTACAATAATATAATCAATATCATTATGATTTTCAAAAGCTTCAATTGAATATTCCAAAAGGGTTTTTCCTTTAATTTTAATAAATTGCTTTGGAATTTTTGAACCAAAACGACTTCCGCTTCCGGAGGCAAGAATTATCGCATAATTTTTTAATTGCTTTATTTTCTTATTCATAAGTTTTATTCTATCATTCGTTAAGTTTTTTTACAAATTAAACTTTATAAAAAACTATTGATATTATATTAATATGGCAGAAATTATACTTTTTAGCG
>JAFSWA010000013.1 GCA_017444705.1 bacterium | reverse complement strand
TCTTCATCTTGCATTTCGTTTTGATTTTGTAAAATCAAATTTTCTTTTATTTTATCATTATTAAATTTTTCTATCATTGAAATATTTTCCGTTAAGGCAAGTGTAAATTCTGATGTATCAAGACCTTTATATGTTTCGGACAAATATATTAAATCTGTTATTATCTCTTTTTTTTCATTATCCTCCGCAAATACGGTGTACAGGGATTCAGTTAAATCCACTACATTATTTACGGTAAATGATATTTTGTCAATGGTTTCTTTGATAATTTCGAGATTTTTATTATCAAATTTTACATTTTTTATCGCCTCCGAAAGGAATTCTTTGTTTGAAATCCCCTCAGATGTTAAATAAAGCGACAATAAATTTTTTTGCGATTTTTCTGCCAAATTTGAAGATTTTGTTACAATTCTCTTAACATTTGGCTTAATCTCCCTTAAATCATAGCTTTCAGCCGTTTGAACCCTTGAAAGCTCCGCATTTAAAGACTTTTCATCTATTCTTAATGAGGTCGCAACGAGTTTTACATACTCATTTTTTATTATTTGATTATTTATTTCGTTCAAAATCGGACAAATTTCTTTAACTATTTTTATTTTTTCCGTAGGCGACATTGAAGATTTCTTCTGTTTTAAAATTTGATTTAACCTGAAATCTATTAACAATGGGGCTTCTTTCACGTATTCTTTATATTTTTCACCGCCATGTTCTCTTATATATTCATCCGGATCTTTTCCGTCAGGCGGACTTACAACTCGTATTTCACAAGAATATTTATCCTCATTTAAAGCTGAATTTATTTCATCATAATTTTTCAGTGAACCGATATTACTAAATTGTCTTATATCCCCAAGATTTGAAAACTGTTCTTTTATAACCTCTGCACCCCTTTGTGTTGCCATTTGTCCCGCTTTATCAGTGTCAAAGGCAAGGAATATTTTTCTTGAATTGCAATATCTTGAAATCAACTTTACATGTTCGGGCGTCATTGCTGTTCCGCATGTCGCAACTGCATTTCCGACTCCGTTTATCTGAGCGGTAATGACATCAAAATACCCTTCCATTATAAGAACTGAATCTTCTTTTTTTATTGCGTCTTTTGCGTAATTAAACCCGTATAAAATCCTGCTTTTATTGTAAATATAAGAATCAGGGGAGTTTATATACTTTGGTCCGTCATCATTTTTTTTCAATGTTCTTGACCCAAAGCCGACAATATCTCCTTTCTCGTCAAAAATAGGAATCATCAATCTGTCACGAAAACGATTATAATACTTGTCTGCATCATTTTTTTTGATTATCAAACCTGCTTCAAGCAAAATTTCATTTCCGTATTTTTTTAAAACCTCAGGAATATCAAAAGTATCCGGAGAATAACCGAGTCCGTATTTATGTATCGTTTCTTCGTTAATATCTCTGTTCATCAGATAATCGTATGCGGTTTTTGCAGAGGGAATTTTTAATAAATTTTCCGTATAAAATTTTTGAGCATCAAAAAGAGCATTATATATTTTTGTTTTCTTATCTTTGTTTGCGTCGTGGGTTTTTGTGCTTTTTGGAAGCTCTATATTAAACTGTTCCGCCAAATCTTTTATTGTTTCGGCATAACTTTCGTTTTTAATTTCCATTAAAAATGTAACGGCATCACCGCCTTTTCCGCAGCCGAAACATTTAAAAATCCCTTTTTGCGGACTTACTATAAATGACGGGGTTTTTTCATTATGGAAAGGACAAAGTCCTATATAATTAACCCCCCTTTTCTTCAAAATAACATATTTTGAAATGACATCAACAATGTCAAGACGTGATTTTATTTCTTCAACCGCATCATTCCAAGTTCTTTCCATTATTTAAGTCCGTTCAACTCCGCCATTTTAAACAAATACAAATCCGAAAATGCCGCCGAAGTCGGTTTCGGTACAAAATATTCTTCATACATTGTAATTGCATATCTGTCTGTCATACCTGCAATATAATCACAAATTATCCGTTTCAGAATTTCTTCCGGAGAATTTTTAAACTTAGATTTTAGCATATCAAGATAAAATTCAAAAAGAGCAGCTATAACATGTCTTGCCTTACCCTCTTCCATTTTTGCGGGCGAGTCAAGATAAATATTTTCAAACATCCATCTTCTGTAATTATTAAAATGATATAGAGCTTCCGAGGACATTTTTATATCGTTTATTCCATATGAATTCTCAATAACATCCATAATCAAAGTGGCAATTCTTTGCTGATTTTTAGACCTGAAATATTCTTTACTTTCTTTTGGTAAATCTTCAATATCCATAACTCCCGCACGAACAGCATCATCAATGTCATGATTTATATATGCAATTTTATCCGCAACTTTAACTATCTGCCCTTCAAGAGTTGATGCTTTCGGAATACTTGTTGAAAAAAGGTCGCCCGAATGATTCAAAATGCCGTCAAGTGTTTCATATGTTAAATTTATATTTTCTAAAACCGTTGCAACTCTTACACTTTGTTTATTATGCAAAAATCCGTCCGGCATAAGTTTATTCAAAACGGATTCTCCGCAATGTCCAAAAGGAGTATGTCCTAAATCGTGACCCAAAGCTATTGCTTCTGTCAAATCTTCATTAAGATTAAGCCCTTTTGCAATTGTTCTTGCAATCTGAGAAACCTCTAATGTATGCGTCATTCTTGTTCTGTAATGATCATCCATAGGGGATAAAAAAACCTGAGTTTTGTGTTTTAAACGTCGAAAAGCCTTAGAATGAAGTATTCTGTCCCTGTCACGCTGAAAATCCGTACGAATAGGGCATTTCTCTTCTTTTACGGCTCTGCCCTTTGATTCTGAGGATTTTGCCGCAAATTTGTTTAAATTCTTATTTTCAGCTTCTTCTAATCTTTCTCTTATTTGAGTTAATATCAACTTTTATCCCTCATCATTTAATATTATATTACAAAAATAAATTTTACTTAATTTTTTTTAACAAATAAGTCAAAAAAATTTTTTGTATGTTTTAATAATAAATGTGGTTGCAGAGTGTTTATAGTGAGTTCAAAATGAAAATACAAGGATATTACAGCCCGTCAGATTATGCTTCGGCAATAGTTATACCATGTTACAACGAGGGAAAAAGAATCAATCCCCATCAATACATTGAGGGTTTAAAAGACTTTTCCTCACAGGTATTTTTAGTTGACGACGGGAGCAAAGATAATACTTTTGAAATATTAAAAAAGCTTGAAAAATCTGTTCCCGACAGATTTATAGCCGTAAAATGTGCCCAAAACGGCGGCAAAGCGGAAGCAGTCAGAAGGGGAATGAATGAAGCATTGAGCAGAAATTTCAGACACATAGGCTTTATGGATGCTGATTTGGCTACTCCGTTCAGCGAAATACCCTCATTTATGAAAGCTTTTAAAGATAATCCTGACGTCAGCTCTGTAATAGGAGTAAGACTAAGACTTGCGGGACACAATGTTCAACGGTCAAACATAAAAAGTTTTATCCAAAAAATAATTGCAACTATGGGAAGCGTATTATTTTCCCCGAAAGTTTCCGATACGCAGTGCGGAGCAAAAATGTTCAGGTCTGATGTTTTAAAACCTGCTGTTAAAGACGCATTCAGCGTAAAGTGGCTTTTTGATCAAGAACTTTTGACAAGACTTTCAAGACTTCCTCAAAATCGGGGTAAAAATTGGCTTTATGAACTGCCGCTTTCTCAATGGCTTGATGTAGGCGGTTCACACGTCAAAAAATCAGACTACATAAAATGCCTCAAAGACTATTTCAGACTTCTTATGAAATACGGAATAAGAAAATAGAAATTTTGGTTAAAATATTTATAAAAAATATGTTTTCCTAAAAATCAGTATTTTTCAATAATTTCTTTAATTGCTTTTTGTCCGAGGTCGAGAATTTCAAGTAATTGTTCTCTCTCATAAGGATTACCCTCAGCGGTTGTTTGAAATTCAATGATTTTGCCCGATTTTGTCATAACTATATTTGAATCAACCTGAGCGGCTGAATCTTCAATATATTCAAGGTCAAGTCTTGTTTCGCCGTCAACAATTCCGGCTGATACAGCAGCAATAGGCTCTAAAATAGGGTTTTGTTCTAACTTGCCTTCTGCCATAAGTTTTTTGACGAGCATTTCAACAACAACATAAGCTCCGCAAATAGAAGCACATCTTGTTCCGCCGTCAGCCTGTATTACATCTGCATCAATTGTGATTGTACGTTCACCTAAAAGGGTTAAGTCAACACATGAGCGAATTGAACGACCGATAAGTCTTTGAATTTCCTGAGTTCTGCCTGAAATTTTTGAACGTTCTCTTTGACATCTTGTATGAGTTGCAGAGGGCAAAAGCGAGTATTCCGCAGTAATCCAGCCTCTTGAATCCTCTTTATCCATCCATTTTGGTTTACCTTCGTCAATTGATGCGGTAACGATAACTTCCGTATCACCGAATTGAACCAAAACACAGGCAGGTGCGTGTTTTGTGAAATTTCTTGTAAACTTTACTTCTCTTAATTCGTCATTTTTTCTGTTAATTCTCTCAGGCATGTTCAAATTTCCTCTTTGTTAATCCAATATATTTAATTATATCAAAAAAATTAATACAATAATTTTAAGCGAATTGACATTACTCAGTCAATAATTTATAATGTATACAAGTAAGGAGTATTTGTATGAATGTACAGGCACTTAATTGTTTCAAGTTAACATTTAATCCGGGCAGTTTGGTTGTTAAAGCAGATAGAAACGCAGCAAAAATGTTGGGTTGTTCGGATAATATAACCCGAGCTCGGTTTATGATAAATCCGCTTTATATTCAAGAAAATCCGCAAATGATGTTCTCTCCGCATAAATTTGTTTCGAGTATTAAAAAAGCCGTACAAGTGATGAAAACGGCGGAAGCAAACGGTCTTTACCGAGATATATCAAACGAGTTGCTTTAAATTATTAAACAATAGATAAAAATATTGGCGAACTGTACATATTTAAGTAATTTTCCATGTCATTGCAAGAAACCGTTAGTTCGGGGGTTTCGTGACAATCCAAAATATAAAAAATGGTGGGCAAGTTTGCCCACCTTACATATTAAAAAATGTCGCAACGAGTACGTGGCAATCCAGTTTTTCGGTGCAAAAAATTGCACCCTACCGAATTTTGTCAGGCAGTGCCTGACCTACATTACTATCTTTTGTTTGTATTTTGTCGGTTTATTAATCCTCTACACAAACAACTTGATTATTATTAACATAATTGTCCTTTGCATCATCAAATCTATTATTGTAGCGACTAAAATAGTATCCGGCAGTTTCATAAGTATAGGCTTTCCCCTCGGCAGCCCAAAACCAAGTATAATCACGATAATCACTATATTCACAGTTTTCACAAAGAGTATATAAAGAACCATTATTAGCCATTTGTTGAATCTCAGCTGCTTTTGCAAGATGTGTCCCGTCAGGACAAGCTGTTTGTGCGTATTCCCAACCTTTTCCGCTTGCAACTACCGTTACGTATTTATCACCCGTTGCAACAGATGTTGATGTATCACCATTACTTAAATTTACTACTGTAGGCTCTTCAGAAAATGATACTTTTTTATAGGTTAAATCATCTACTTCACATGAATTTTCTCCGTTACATATTCCGTTGCTATTTCCCCCGCCTGCATCAGCAACAATCATATCTCTTTTTTCTAAAAATGCATAGACTTTTTCCAAATATTCTTTATTCGGTGAAGTTGTTTCATAAGCTTTGTCATCAATTCTCACTGAGCCGGTTGTTTCATCACGTCTGCCGACAAGAGCATATACATAAACCTTTTTCCCGTCAACTTTTTCCGTCTTTGCTAACATTTCTAACTCAGAACGGTCTGCATCTTTATACTTTCCATCCAAAATAATTATCGGGTTTTCTATATTGCTGTCATTTGTACCGCAAATATCCCACCAAATACGGTCAGCGGTTTTAAATCTGCAATTTGTCGCACCCTCTTTTGTTGACATCTCCGCTATTTTAAAATACCCTCTTTGTTCCTGGTAATTATTTGTTGTAGCATCTTTTTTTGCCCATGCTTTAAATGAATCCTCTGTTTGCAGGTCGTTTTCAATTAACATATTATTAATAGCTTTTTAATACATTGTCATAGCTTTTTTGAGCTTTGTACGATTTTGATTTTCAATTTGTCTGCCTACAAGAGCCGGAACAGTAATTGCCGCAACTATGCCGAGAATGCTCAATGTAATTAGAGTTTCTGCGAGCGTAAATCCATATTTTTTTTCAATCTTTTTCATAAAAACACCTCTTTAAAATAATATTTTTTTAGAAATTCTACAAATAAGTAATAGTATTATAACTTATAATTAGAATTTTTTCAAGTGTTCTTATAATAAATAAGTTTTTATTTGTATTTAATGAATTTATTATTTATTAAATAGAGGTTATTTTTATGAAGAAACTTAATTCAGACATATTAAAAAAGAATATAGGGGAGAAAATAAAATTTTTTAGAAAAAAGAAGGGGCTTTCACAGGAAGAATTAGCGGAAAAAATTAATCTTGAAATGAAAAGTTTATCAAGAATTGAATCAGGTCATAATTATCCTCAATGTGAGAATCTTATTGCGATTTCAAATGCACTTGAAATTGCTCCTTGGCAGCTTTATTTTATGAAAAATGATGATTTGGAAAAAATGAAAAGAGAAATTTCTGAAAATTTGCATAATGAAAATATTTTAATTTCGCTTTATCAATGCTTAAAAATGCAAAAATAATTTGCATAATTTTATATTTTTGTGCAACATAAAATTTCGTCGAAGAAAGTTTTGAATTTTTCTGATAAATCAACTCCATAAAGGTTTTTAATTTCTTTAAGGAAATAGCAGGGGCTTGTTACATTAATTTCCAAAATTTTTCCGTCCAAGATATCCAAACCAATAAGAGGAATACCCATTTTATTGAGTTTTTCCGCAACAGTTTTGGCAATATGTTTTTCATGCTCTGTTAATTCCGCAATTCTCAGGTAATTATCGGAATGTTCGCTAAATTTGAAATCATTATCCAAAGGGGCTTTTGTAACTGCGTAGCCCAAAACTTCATCACCCAAAGTTAAAACTCTTTTGTCGCCATATCTTGCACCATCAAGATATTTTTGAACAAGACAAATAGTTTTGTAATTGTTAGTTGCGGTTTTTATAAGAGAATTTAAGTTAATATCATCCTCAAAAAGAGCCGTAACACCCTGACCGAAACATTGATTTAACGGCTTAATAACTGCCTTTTTGTGTGTTTTTACAAAATTCAAAATCTGATTTTTATCGGCAGAAACAATGTTTTCCGGTACAAAATCAGGAAACAGATTACTGTGAAACTTTTCGTTAAAATTTCTTATTGCTTTCGGACTGTTTATTATTTTTACTTTATTTTCATCAACAAAATCAAATATTAAAGTTGCATTAATGTAATCAATATCAACAGGCGGGTCGGGTCTGAATAAAACGAGGTCAAAATCGTTTATATTCTTCATCATAGGTTGTTCCGATTTTACAAGGTCATTATTTTCCCATTTTGTTTTGTAACAATTTGCATAAGGTTGAAATTCCGAAACAGAAAGCCCGTCAATCGTACAAATATCAACCTCTAAGCCCATTTCCAAAAGAATTTTGTTAAACCAAAAATTTGTAACAAGTTCGTTAAATTCATAATATTTTAATTCAATTCTGTCAATTACTATTAATGCGTTTTTCATGCTTATCCCCTTTTTTTATTAAAGTATATCAAATATAAAATGTTAATCAAATTAATTTGTGGTATAATTATTTTATGAAGAAGATAATATTTTTGATAATTTTAATTTTGACAGGCTGCGGCTTTGTATTTGCAGAGCTTTCGCCGGAGTATATGTTAAACAGAATTAATAATTCTGAGATAAAAACTGCCGCAAAAATTAAAAGTGTAAAAACAATCCAATCAAAAAAAGGATATAAAATTCAATTGGTTAAATTTGAGGGTTTGTATGAAAATGAGGGCAAAATATTTGAAGCAAAATGCCACAATTATACGGAAGAACCGCCAGTAGCTTCATCGATAGGGGAACCAAGAAGATATATTCCCCAAAAAAATTCAAAGGTTTTTGTTACAATAGACAAAAATGGCGGCGAAATTACAAGTATGGTTAATATGGATGAAAGTTTTGAAAAAAGGCTTCAAAAATCCCCGAAAAAAATAAAATATGACTGTAACGGTGCATATTTCGAGGAATAAATGTCATTAGCGGAAATCATTTTTTTAGCATTAGTTTTGGCAACAGATGCTTTTTCTGTTTCATTTTCCTACGGACTTTGTAATATAAAAGAGTCTAAAAAAGCATGTCTTTTCTTAGCGTTAGGAACAGGATTTTTCCAGTTTATGATGCCGTTAATCGGAGCTTTTTTAACCAATATAATTTTTGATTACATACAAATCTATGCACAATTTATTGCGGGAATAATCTTTATTTTAATAGGATTAAGAATGATTTTTGAAGCCAAAAATAACCAAAAATCCCCATGTTCTGACAACGAATATATTAATATAACTTTCAAGGCAGTACTTTTGGTTTCCGTTGCAACGAGTATAGATGCACTTGCTTCGGGCGGGTCATTATTTTTAATGAAAGCTCCTGTGTATAAAGCTGCTTTAATTATAGGAGTTGTAACTTTTCTGCTTTCTGTAACAGGTTTTTTAACAGGGAAATTTTTCAAAAAAATTGCTCCCGATATTATTTGTAAATTTGCGGGAGCAATTTTAGTATTTTTAGGTATAAAATCTATTTTCTTATAAATTCATCAATTCCGACTATTTCAACTTTTTCAATATCATCAAGATTAAGTAATTTGAATAAACCGCAGGCAATAAAAGCGGCTATAACATTTGCAAGAATGGTTAATAAGACTAATTTTAAACATGCAACACCTGCCAAACCCAAAGCAACAGCGACAGCCGGATTAAAAGCGGTCAAACAAATACTGCCGACAGCGGCAATTCCGACTGTAAGAGAAGTGCCTATTGCAAAACCGAAATAGTTGTTTCCGTTAACTCTTTTTGAAACCGCACAAAACATAACCACATAAATTAACAATGTCGTAAAAATAATTTCTGCAATCATTAAAGGTGCAATTGATAAATTCGTTACAGTTTTATCAATTGCGAAAGATAAAAATAAAATCATTAATGCCGCATAAGCTGCACCGAAGATTTGAAAAATTATATACAGCAAAGTCTTTTTAGAACCCATTCTTCCGATGAGAAAGATTCCGAGAGAAACCGCAGGATTGTAATGAGCTCCGGAAATAGGTCCGCCCGCATAAACAACTGCTGCCAAAACAAGACCTATTATCAGAGGATTCAATATCGCTCCTGCACCTGTATTCAATAATACACAACATAAAATTGTAAAGCATAAGAAAAAAGTTCCGAAAAACTCTACAAAACACTTCTTTAAATCACTTGTCATTTTCATAAACATTTCCTTTTTTAAGTACATTTGTAAGCGTAACAAATTTTAAATTTTTCGTCAAGAATGTTACAATTTATGTAATTGAGTGACAAATTTATTCAATTAAATCAAAATATCCGGAAAATTCCTTTAACCCGTATTTATTAAAACGACCCGTTCTTAAACCTTTTTCTATTTTTAACAGTGCTTTTCGAAGATGTATTCTTATACTCTCTTTTGTTGTAACAGAGGGCAAATAATTATCTCTCAACGCAACCAAAGTCCTTTTTTCTTTTTTACCGTCAAGTCCGAATCTTTTTATCATCAGAAGTCTTTCGATTGGGGTAAAAACAGGGTCGTTTAAACATTTCAAAAAACTTCTTCTGAACTGTTCTGTGTCAATTTTTTTTGCAATTTCATCTGTTTGCATAAAAAAAGTTTTTCCGTTTTCAATATCTCGTTTT
>JAFSWA010000012.1 GCA_017444705.1 bacterium | reverse complement strand
ATATTATAATCATTTTCAAATAAAAAAGGTTTTAGAGCTTTAAATTTTTGTATTGCCATTTACATTCATTCCTGTTATACAGCTATTTGTGCACGTTTTTTACTCATAAATCCGTTGTTAATTGCGTACAAAACCGCACCTGTTCTGTCACTGACTTGCAATTTTTGGAAAATATTATTTACATGCGTTTTAACAGTTGTATCAGCAATAAATAAAGTTTTTGCAACATCCTTGTATGTCAAACCCTGAGTCAATAAATCCAATACTTCTTCTTCTCTCTGTGTTAATGTATTTAAAAGATTTGTTTCGTCCTTAGTTTCGCTTTCCTGTTTTTTGACAAGAGCTTGGAAATAATTAAAGAATTTGCAAGATAAACTTTGCGGCAAATATGTTCTGCCCTGAGAAACTTCTTCAATAGCTTTAATTAATTGAGCAGACGCCATTGTTTTTAAAATATAAGCTTTTGCACCTGTTTTCATTGCTCTGAAAATCAAATCCGAATCATCATAAGCACTCAGAGCAACTATTCCTGTTTCAAGTCCCGCTTTTTCAATATCATAAATTGCACTTAAACCGTCTTTTTCAGGCATATTCATATCCATTAAAATAACATCGGGTCGATATTTTTTTGCCAATATCAAAGCCGTTGCAGCGGAAGTTGTTGTTGCAACAACATCAAAATCTCCTTCAATTTTGATTAATTCGCTGATACCTTGAACATGTTCATGGTTGTCATCACAAATTAATACTTTTACTCTTTTTTTGAAACTTGTACTCTTCATTTCTCCCCCAAATCCCTTATTTTTTTTCAACACTGATATATTAACCTCTTTTTAGGGGATATTTCATCAATAGATATATGTAACTTTTATTTAATTTTATAAATAATTTTATCTACACCACAAGATTGATATAAAATTATTTTTAAGTTTTGTAACATTTTATTTGATAAATAAGCAAATTTTTTTATTAATAGTCTTTATATATAATATAATTGTGTAAAAGGTAAAAAGGAAAGTATAGTATGTCAGGTATTAATTCAGTAAATTTTAAAGGTTATGTTCCGAATTTCAAAGCGGATGCAGTAGCAGAAACAGCAGCAACACAAGCAACTCCAAGTATTACAAAAGCTCCTGAAAAAGATGAATTTGTAACAAAAAAACCACAAGAAGAAAAACAAAATAATACAAGTAAAAAAGTCGGTGTTACAATTGCATCAGCTCTTATTCCCGGATTAGGTCAAGCAATTAACGGAGAATGGGGCAAAGCAGCAGGCTTCTTCTTTGGAACTATAGCAGCAGGAACAGCTGTCGGACTTATTTTTGGTCTTCCGGCTGCTATTCCTATTGCAAAATGTATCGGTATTGCCGCAAGAGCTTGGTCAGCTGTTGATGCATGCCAAAAGGCATAAATAAAATTTTTTAAATATAAAAGTGCCGTAAATTTTCATAATTTAATGAAAAACGGCACTTTTGTATTTATAACCATTTTTCTTTAATGTTATAATCTTTTTATGGATAAAATTTTTACCAAAAATGAAATAATTGATTTACTTGAAAATGATTCAAAAAACGATTGGCTTTTTAAAATTGCGGATAAAGTCAGAAGAGAAAATGTCGGAGATGAAGTTCATTTAAGGGGTTTAATTGAATTTTCAAACATTTGCAAATGTTCTTGTAAATATTGCGGATTGCGTTCGGAAAATAAAAACCTTGAAAGGTACAGAATGTCAAAAGAGGAAATCTTATCCTGTGCAGAAAATGCCGTTAAATTAGGTTATAAAACAATAGTTTTGCAATCGGGTGAAGACGTTTTCTATTCTGTTGAAAAATTATGTGAAATCATACGTGAAATTAAGAAATTTGACGTTGCATTAACATTGAGTATCGGAGAAAAAACCTACGAAGAATACAGTGCTTTAAAAGAAGCGGGTGCTGACAGATATTTGCTTCGTATTGAAACAACGGACAAAAATCTTTATAAAAAAATGCACCCGAATATGAATTTTGAAAACAGAGTTGCGTGTCTTTATAATTTGAAAACCTTGGGTTATGAGGTCGGAACAGGTTGTCTTGTCGGATTGCCTGAACAAACATTTGACTCTTTGGCAGAGGATATTTTATTTTTCAAAGACCTTAATGCTGATATGATAGGAATAGGACCTTTTATTCCAAATCAAAATACCCCTCTTTCAGAAGCAAAAGGCGGCGATTTTTGGCTTGCTTTGAAAGTTATGGCGATAACAAGAATTATGCTGCCTGATATAAATATTCCCGCCACAACCGCAATGGAAACGCTAAACCCAAACGGCAGACTTATTGCACTTCAAAGCGGAGCAAATGTTGTTATGCCAAATGTAACTTCTGTTCAATATCGTGCAAAATATGAAATTTATCCGAATAAAATCTGTATAAATGACTCTCCTGACAAGTGCCGCAGCTGTATTGAGGGTAAAATAAAATCCATTGGCAGAACTATTTCAAAAAACTACGGTTTTCATAAAATATAAGGCTCTTAAACATGGTTCATCCGACTCTAAGTCAATACAAAGTCACCGTTTTTATTCAAATGTGCGATTAATCCGCCGTCTTGTAATAGTTTTATCATTACATCGGGCAGCGGGGTAATTTGAATTTCAATATTTTTGGTTATATCCTTAACAACCCCTTTTTTGATGTCGATTTCAAGAGTATCACCCGCATCAATTTTATCGGTATCACATTCAATTAGCAAAAGCCCGATATTTATTGCATTACGATAAAAAATCCTTGCGAAAGACTTTGCCAAAACAGCACTTACCCCTGCAATTTTTATAATTTGCGGTGCATGTTCTCTTGAAGAACCCAAACCAAAATTATTCCCCGCAACAACAAAATCACCCTTTTGCATTTTTGATGCAAAAGTCGGGTCAGCATCCTCTAAAACGTGTTTTGCAAACTCAGGTAAGTTTGAACGAAGATGAAACAACCGCCCCGGTGCAATGTGGTCTGTTGATATATTATCTCCGAATTTAAAAACTTTTCCTTTTAACTCCATTTTTACCTCTTTTCTGCTATTACGAGCGACCGTAAGGGAGCGTGGCAATCCAATTTCTAATCTGTACAAAAATTGCACTCTACAATTATTTTATCATATAATAATTTTATGAAGAAAAAAGTTTTAATAACGGGAATAACGGGTTCTATCGGCAAAGTTATTGCAAAAACCTTTATTGATAACGGTTATGAGGTTTTCGGAACAGGCAGAAATTCTAATAAAATCGAAAAAATCAAATCAGAATTAAATATAGAAAATATTATCAAGATTGATTTTTTAAATACCGATTTCAAACCTCTTTTGCCTGATGATTTTGATATTTTGATTAATTGTGCGGGAATTTATGATTATTGTGAAACCCAAAAAGCTGATGAAAAAAAGATTTCAGAGATTTTGAAATTGAATTTGGAAATCCCGATTTCATTATCAAAATTTGTTATACCAAAAATAAAAGAAAAAAAATGGGGCAGAATTATCAATATTGGTTCAATTTCGGGTTCTGTCGGAGAAGCTTGTGCTGTTGCATATTCCGCCTCAAAGGCAGGGTTAATAGGTCTTACAAAATCTTTGGCACTTGAATTGGCTTTTGATAATATAACAGTAAATTGTATAAATCCCGGTTGGGTTGATTCTGATATAACAAATAATTTTTTGTCAGAAGATGAAAAAACAGAAACTCTTGATATGATACCTCAAAGACGATTTATTGAGCCGAGGGAAATTGCGGATTTATGTTTGTATTTGGCTTCTGATAATGCAAAAGGTTTGACGGGTCAATCTATAAATCTTTGTGCGGGATTATCGTTAGGGTAATTTGTCAATTGCGAAGAGGACATTTTAATGTCCGACGTGGCAATCCAAAAAAATTATATAAAAAGATATTCCGAAACAAGTTCACAATGATGTGTTTGCTTTCTATGTCATTACAACAAATCAAACGTAGGAAAGGCGACAGCCGAGCCTTACGGGGGAGGGTACCGCTTGCGGTAGGACAAGAACGAAGTAATCCAAAACAATATTCTTGGATTACTTCGCTTACGCTCGTAATGACATATTGTTTGTCGGTGCAAAAAATTGTTGCGGTAAATCAATAATTTACCGCAACCTACGTCTCGTTGTTTTTGTCGGGTTAATCCCCAACCTTGTTTTCAATTTATGCAAAATTAATTTGTTTATTATTTGTAGGTTTTATTAATAATTCTTTTAATTTTTTTAATTCTCTTTCATTTTTATCGAGCTTTATTTTAGAAATTGTTCCTGATTCTTTATTATTTTTTATTTCATTTTCTAAAACTTTAATACGTTCTTCAACAGTTAAGTAAGGAATACTACTACTTTTCAAACCTTCTATTGTATAATCTTTTTCTTCTTCTCCGGAAATAGTTTTTAAATCAGATGAATAATAATCTTTACCATTCGACATTACCCAACCTTGTTCGTTTTTTCCATCGGTACTTTTAGGAAATTCGTACGTACGTCCTATAACTTTCCCGTCTTTGTCTAAATAGTCAGTCCAAACTCTACCATCAGAACCTGACGGCACATTTCTTGTACTTACTGCTCTGCTTCTTAATTCTTCAACTTTTTGCTGATAAGAACCTGTGACTCTTTCTTCTGAACCATAAACTCTAATTCCCATTATTTTATCCTCTTTCTCTTTAATAATATCTCTTATGTTTATATTAAAAATTTTGTGAGGAGAAAATTGACAGCACTACACACCTATCCTATTCTATCCTATTAAGGATTTTCATTAGGTTTGAGGGGTTTGTCAAGTCAAAAAATTTATCTTCACATTTCTTCATAATAGTATATTTTGATAAATTTTTGATACTTTTTATCTAAAATACCCTCTCTCAAATTTGTAAATTCACTTTCGTTCATTAACAAATTTTTCTCTCTCCAAAGGAGAGAATATGTATATTTTTCCCTCTCCTTGGGGGAAACTAACAGTAGAATTGGCTTTTGAATAAATAATTATCCCTACATATTAAACATTATAAGCATTAAAACCACGGGAATTACAAATTTTAAAGATATTTTCAAAAGTGTTTT
>JAFSWA010000011.1 GCA_017444705.1 bacterium | reverse complement strand
TTTCTGCCGTCATAAGGTACTTCATTAATTAATTTCATAACAGCCAAATTACCTTCCTGAATTATATCTTCAAGATTCATTCCGCTTTTGGTGAAAGGGGCAGATAAATAGACAACCGTTGGTAAAACCGATTCGATAAGCCTTTGTTTTGCCTTTTGTGCATCCTCTCCGCCTGCCATAATTTGCTGAGATATAAGTTTTTCTTCTTTTCTTGAAAGTGGTTTTATATCTTTAATTTCGTTATAATACCGCTGTAAAAGAAAATTACCATCACGGGTTAAAATACTTTTAACCCTTTTCGGAAAAGTCATGCGACCGGAAGATTTTTTACCGAAATTTACAAGATAATTTTGTGTATTATTGATATTTTGTATTTTCATTTTTAAACCTTTCATTCTTTAATAAATAGCGTAAAAAAAATTTTTGCTATATTTTTTAAAATAATATTTACAATAAGTTTTTATTTAGTAATTTATGATATAATTTAAGTGCGGAATATTGTATATGAGGTTATTAAAATGACAGTAAAAATTAAAGATTCGAGTATTTTGACAATTGATTTAAACGAAGAAACAAAATCTTATTCGGCAAAAAAGAAAACAGCTCTTAATTTAGGTGATTATTCCGGCTATACTTTATCAACAGTAAACGGTAAAACAATTACACTTAAAAAAGACGAAAAAGAAATAGTTATAACTGATACTTCAAAAATAAAATATATTTATTCAAATGAAAAAAAAGAATATTCTGATATTATAGCAAACGGTGTTTTAAATTAGTCGGGAGAATATAAAGTTTCAAAAAATAAAGTTGCAGGTTCAAAATACAATGACAGCCTTAATTTTTCAGATTACGAAAAAGGATTAACAATTACCGGCGGAAAAGGTAATGACACAATTATCGGAACTTCATTTAATGATAAAATTACGGGTGGTGCAAGCAACGACTATATAACCGGCGGAAAAGGCGATGATACAATAACAGGCGGTGCCGGTACTACGGTTATTAATTATTCAAAAGGAGACGGAAATGACACAATAACCCTTACAAAAGGGGAAAATTTCACCCTTAATTTGACGGATTTGAATTTATCCGACCTCAAATATTCATATACAAATAAAAATAAAGACCTCAAAATTTCATACAACAAAGACGGTGTTCAAGGCTCAATTACTCTTAAAAACTTTGCCTCAAAAGATGTTACAAATAATGCTACAAAGAAAACTGCCGATACAAGCAGTGCAGAATTAATTGCAAACGGAGAAAAATTGAATCTAAAAGAAGATTTACAACTGGTTGGCAACAGCAAAATTGAAGTTAATGCTAAATTTACAGGTAGCAGATTTGATGAAGAAATAGACGGAAGCAGCTACACTTTATACACGGATAAAAAGAAAACCATTGTTCAAACAAATACCGCAAAAACAGGCTTAACCATAAAAGGCGGAGCAGGTGATGATATTATTACCGGGTCAAATTACTCGGATAAATTATATGGGAATGCAGGAGATGATACCATTAACGGCGGAACGGGGAACAACCTGATTTATCTGAACAAAGGTGACGGGCATGATGTTATTGAAAACGGAAATGGAGTTGATACTCTTGTCTTTGCAAAGGGAACAAAAATCACAACAAAATTTCAAGGTAATGACCTTGTTATTTCTTACGGAAATGCGGGTGATACGGTTACTTTGAAAGATTTTAAAGACGGCCACAGTGTTCAGTATATAAAAATAGGTTCATCAAAAAAAGCAATTGATACTTATTATCCTCAAGCAGAAACTCTAAAAATAGGTAATGTAAATTTCGTTGAGGGTACTGACGAGCCAAATAACATTGTTGTTAAAACAACGGGAACAAACAGAATTTTTGGCGGCTTCGGGAATGATACCATTAAGACCGATAACAGTTATACAACAAACTATATCTATGGCGGCGAGGGTGATGATACCATAATAAGCGGTGCAGGAACAGATATTATCAACGGTGGCGGCGGAAATAACAAGATTCTCTTTTCAAAAGGTTCGGGAACAGATTATTTCTATGAAGACAATGTTAATAATACTCTTGTTTTTGACACAGTCAGCTTTACAACGGATAATGACGGCAAAGTTACGGGACTCGGCAATTTAAAAATTGAAAAAACTCCGGGATTTTCTATGGGTTATTATAGTAATTGCAACCTTAAAATATCGGGTTACGGCACAACAAAGAACGGGGTTGAAGATGCCGTTTATATCCAAAACTACTTTAATTTAACCGATTATGATTTTTCGGGTTACAAATTGCAGGATAAAAACGGCAAAACCATAGATATAAATGATGCCGTTTCAATGGCAGACGGTAACACGTTATTCTATACATCTTTTAACAGAAACTATTGGGCAACGGATGCAAGTGAAACAATATATGTTAAAACGGAAAACGAAGGAAATTATACCCCCAATACTTACGGAAACGTAACATACACAAATTCAAGAGGGGGAAATGATACAATATATTCGGGAGGAATATATCTTTCAAGTGAAAATACTTCCGGAAACCCGTTTTTCAGAGCATTAATTTCGGCAGGGGACGGAGATAACGTAATTCATGCAGAAGGTAATAAAATATACTTTACTACGGAACTTACAAATTTGAATTACAAAAAAGCCGATTACGAAAAGCAACTTAAAACCTCAGTTCCCGACGTTTACGGTAATAATATTGATACAACAACAACCGTATATAATGCCGACCACATTTATATAACACCTCAAAAAGATGTTATGACGGGATTTTTCTTCTATATTTATAAAGGAGAGAAAGATGAAGATGGTGATTTAATAATAACGGAATTTGAAAAAGTTAAAGATACGTCAAAATATTATTTATATGCTACCGATACGGCTCAGGACTATGAGGGAAAAGAATTAACAAGATATATATACCATGCGGAAAATCTTTTGGATTGTGAGATAGCAGGAAAGAAAACTTATGTTATCGACTATGGCGATAAAGTAACAAGCGGACAGCTTGCAACCTTTATGTATGGCAGCCCCGGTATTACAACAGGCGACGGTAATAATACCGTTTATATGGGTAACGGCTCATGGCTCAGTGCAGGTGCAGGTGATGACACCGTATACGGTGACGGTACGATAGAAACAGGCGGCGGAAATGACAGAATATTTTTAAGTGATGATAATTTGTATGCCGGAGGTCTTGGCTTTACATATTACAATGTCGATGCACAGGGCGGAAATGACTATATCGATTTAACGGATGTCAAAGGCTCCTCCGCAGACAGAGTTCACGTTATTGAAATGTCTTCGGGTACAAGAGTATATGGTGCGGAAGGAGTGGAATACAACCATTCCGAAGGGGTTGATACAATGGTAATTAACCCCGAATCCGATGTTCCTGTTGATATACGTCTGTGGCCGACAACAAGAACAGGCTCAGGCACATGGAATAACAGAGACGGTTATTTTAATCATAGCAACGTAAACAATAATTACACGGCTTTTCAAAGAGGAGATGACCTTGTTATTGCAAACGGAAACGGAGTAAGTCCTTCAACAGGTACTTTAATCATTAAAGATTATTATGCTTATAAAAAAGATGAAAAAGGTGAATTTATATTAGGCGGCAAAGGAAATAAAATTCCCGTATTTTCAGAAGAAAGAAAATCAAACATATATCTTTGGTTTGATCCCTCTTTCAGACAGGAAGGCGATTATTTCTTAGGAACTACACAAATGACATTAGATGAATTTGTGGAACATGTTGGTTTAACTGATTATTATGAGTGGAATGTTGAGCATAAAGACAATCCGACAGATATCAGACAAACGAGAGAAAATAACCTCTGGTTTGAAGTTATAAATAATGCAGATGCGAAAAATCCTCTGACTACAATAAATACTCCGACTTTATATCAAAAAGAAGAATTAAAAAAATGGAATTATGATACTCTTCAGTATGATTATATTAATAATAATATTGCAAGGGGTAAGTATATTTTAGGCGGAAAAGGCTCGCAAACCATCTATGGCGGTGACGGTGATGATGTAATTTACGGTGATGATATATACGGTCATGATGAAAACGGAAACTATAAAAAATCAACCGATACAAAAGGTGATAAAATCTATGGCGGAAAAGGCAAC